>CAZYTI010000339.1:0-5503 GCA_964650065.1 uncultured bacterium | reverse complement strand
AACAGGATGATGGCCCCAAAGAGATGTTGATTTGCGTTTGTTGAATCAAAATGAGTCAGGTTTTTCGCTTTGTTGAGGTCGCTGACAACATTTAATATTTGTATGTCCTCGCTAAAAGAAGCATAACGATTCTCCAGTCCACTATACCAAGTCTTCATCAGGCCTCAATACCAAACTTTCGATTATCTTTTTGATCGTTTCTTTGACGGCGTCATCTTCTATTTCCACTGACAAATTATTTTGCTTTGGCCGAACATTGATTAATGCTGTATATTCGATACGTTCTTCGGGCTGATGCCTTGGAAAAAGATTAATGCCCCAAAGGTCCTCCCGATTTGAACCCTTTTGTAGTAGTAAATCTTCAGCGTCCGCATGAAGGTCTCCACCAATGGCAACCATTTTCCTCTCTACATCCACCACCACCTTTACCATTTCACCAAACCAAAATTCACAAAGTGCTTGTAATTGTGTCAATGATATCTTTTTCTCTGTTACGAGTATTTGTCGGTCTGCCATTTTTTCATTCTCTTTTTCTGTGCTTTTCTGTGCTAATCCGTGGTAGTCTTTTTTTTTGGATCACTTCCACAATCCTCCGGGACACTTCATCATCCCAGAACTGAGGGATCTTACCCGATTTCTTTTTTCCTCCTAAAATATTCATGCTCTCCGAGATGATGGCCTCGGACTTGTTACCGACCAGAATGTTCGTGCCTTCCGTGATGGTAATGGGGCGCTCCGTGTTCTCCCTGATGGTCAGACAGGGCACACCGAAGAAGGTCGTTTCCTCCTGTACACCGCCCGAATCGGTCAATACGAAGCACGCATTCTTCTCTAACTTTAAAAAGTCGAAATACCCGAAGGGAGGGGTCAGGATCAACCGGTGATTCCGATTTTCAAAACCAAATGTGTTGATCTGCTTTTGCGTCCTGGGATGTGCGGGAAAAACCACTAAGATATCCTGTTGAATGCGATTTAATGCATCCATGATTTCTGTGAACATTTTTTTGTTGTCCACATTGGAGGGTCTGTGGAGTGTGGTGAGAACATATTTCCCTTTTTTCAATTCCAATTTTTCCAGAATGGAAGACGCATCCACTTTGGACTGATAATTCAACAGAGACTCGATCATCACATTCCCGACAAAATGGATCTTTTCTTCCGGGATTCCTTCATGCTTCAAATTCGCATCCGCATCCCTGCAGATGGTAAATAGGATGTCTGCCAGCTGGTCCGTAACGACCCGGTTGATCTCTTCCGGCATGGTCCGGTCGTTGCTTCTCAAGCCGGCCTCCACATGGGCCACCGGTATCCACAACTTGGCAGCAACCAGGGTACAGGCCAGGGTGGAATTCACATCTCCCACCACCACAATGAGATCCGGTTTTTCTTCCAGAGCGACCTTTTCAAAGGCGGCCATCACTCCGGCCGTCTGCCGGGCATGACTTCCGGAACCCACACCCAGGTAGACATCCGGTTCCGGAACTTCCAGCTCCTCGAGAAATACTTTGGACATCTGATCATCGTAGTGCTGGCCCGTGTGTATAAAAACAGGTTGTATTCGGTCCGGATATTTCCTCATCTCAGCCATGATGGGTGCAATTTTCATAAAGTTGGGCCTGGCACCGGCCACGAGGAAGATCCTTTTAAAAATTTTTTCTTTTCCCTTATTTTTTTCCGTTACAATTTTTTTCATGCGGTCATAATATTTTAGTCGTGTACGTTGTTATCCATTGAAAAAATTTTTAGAAGAAAAAAAATAAACTTATTTAACCGTGATAACGACTTTTCCATCAGGGCTTGAAGGATTGGGTATAAGTCTTTTATTTGAGCAATCCACGACCAGATCCATTTCTTCAAGGGGTATCTGTCCCAAAAGGGGCTCTATTCCTCTCTCGAGAATCACACAGTCCGTCACACAATCTCTGTCGTTTATCTCAACTAAGATCCCTTTCCCTTTGTAGTGCCTGTGCATGGAATCATCGGCATACTTAATAAAAACTTCCTTTTCTTTTTGAATACCCAACTTCTCTGCAACATCCTCACCGATGACGAGCATTGTAGCCCCCGTATCGACGAGAGCTGTTATTTCATATCTCCGAATTCTCTCTTGTGGAATCAACTTATTCTTATAAGCGTACAGATCACCAAAATTGGTTAATTTTACTTTTGTTTTTACACTCCCCATTGATCCTTCCTATTGTTATGAGTTTGTATAGAATATGATTTTCTCATTAAAATAATGCATATATAAATGGTGCCAGCGCTGAGCCTTCAGTGAAAACAATGAGTGCTCCAAACAGCACCATCAGGACGATGATGGGAAGCAGCCACCACTTCTTTCGCACTTTGATAAAATCCCAGAATTCTTTCATTATCGCTAATTTTGCCATATTCACTCCTTAAAACTGTTTTTCATAAGATATCTTCTCTTTTTGATCTTTTGGTTCTCGCAGTATCCAATAACTCCTGGCATCCGGTTTGATTTTTTGATCCAGGAAATCCTTACCAAACAACCTTGCCAACTGACCGATAGGGAGAAACAAAAGAAAAAACATGACACTCAAAATCACTCGCGTCATGACCCAACCCAAGAGCAGGGCCAGAATCATCCAACCCTTTTGAATGGGCTTGAGTACGATGGGTAAAATCAATCCAAAACCAATGAAACCGGCCGAGAGTGCCAGAAAGATGGCATATACGTCCCGGTCCTTCCACCAGAGCAGTCCACCCAAAAGCCCCAGGACGATGCCGACCGTAATTCCGAATTTCCGCAGATCACTCTTACTACTCTTAATTTTTTTAATGTCATCAATAATCATAAATCCAGTCCTATTTTATATGGAACGCGGATTGAACGGATTAGACGGTCAAACGGATTGATAATTATAATTATTCATCCGTTTTTATCCGTCCTATCCGTTAAATCCGTGTTCTATTAAATTCAATCAAGCTCGAACTCCTTCAACCAATCAACATCCTTGTCCAACGGCTTCTGCGCTTTCTTTTCAATGAGAAAATTCTCCAATATGAGATAATCCATATCCGTCCGCATGAAACAGAGGTAGGCATCGGCGGGGGTGCAAACGATGGGCTCGCCCCGGACATTGAAGGAGGTATTGATGATCACCGGACAGCCATATTTTTCATCGAATTTGGAGATCATCTGATGATATCTCTTGTTGTCTCTTTCATTCACGGTCTGAAGGCGTGCAGAAAAATCCACATGGGTAATGGCCGGAATTGAGGATCGCACCACACGCAGTTTTTCAAGACCAAACAAATTCTCCTCTGTTTCCGAAACCTGATTCCGAATCTCCTTCTTCACCGGTGCCACCAGGAGCATATAAGGACTCTCCCTGTCTATCTCAAAATAATCGGACACCCTCTCCTGGATGACCGAAGGGGCGAAGGGCCGAAAGCTCTCCCGGAATTTGATCTTCAGATTCATGGTTTCCTGCATTTTGGAAGAACGCGCATCCCCGATGATAGACCGGTTCCCTAAAGCTCTGGGGCCGAATTCCATGCGCCCCTGAAACCAGCCGACGACCTTTTCATCGGCGATGAGGTCGGCGATCTTCTCGGGAATCTCGTCATCGTCCAATCGCTTATAAGGAATGTCGTTCTCCTTGAGATACTGTTGAATCGTTTCCCCTTCAAACCTGGGACCGAGGGTAGAACCCTGTTGAAAATCGATCAGGCCATGTGCCTTTCTTTCATTCTCCAGGTATTGATACCAGACGAACAAGGCCGCTCCCAATGCACCACCCGCATCTCCTGCAGCCGGTTGAATCCAGATATTTTCGAAAGGCCCTTCCCGTAGTATCCTTCCGTTACCCACACAATTCAAGGCCACCCCTCCGGCTAAACAGAGATTCCTGGCCCCCGTCTCCTTTTGAAGGTGTCTGGTCATTCGCATCATGGCCTCTTCGGTGACCTCCTGTACGGAACGGGCCAGATCCATTTCTCTTTGGGTCAACTGGGATTCGGGTCTCCTGGGAGGTCCTCCAAACAATTTATGAAATCGACCGTTGGTCATGGTCAGGCCGGCGCAGTAATTGAAATACTTCATGTTCAGCATAAAGGAACCGTCTTCTTTCAAATCCATCAACTCGGAAAGGATCAAGTCTTTATACTCCGGTCTGCCATAGGGTGCCAATCCCATGACCTTGTATTCACCCGAATTGACTTTAAAGCCGGTGTAATAGGTAAATGCAGAATAGAGCAGTCCCAGGGAATGGGGAAAATGCATTTCTCCATGAATCCGGATCCGATTCGACTCCCCGGTACCGTAACTGGCCGTGGCCCATTCGCCCACACCATCCATGGTGAGAAATGCCGCTTCCTGATAAGGTGAAGGGAAGAATGCAGATGCGGCATGGGATTCGTGATGCTCGGGGAAAATAATTTTTCCATGAAAATCGAGTTCGTTGATGAGATAATCCTTCATCCAGATCTTTTGTTTAATCCAGAGAGGCATGGCCTTAATGAAAGATGCTATCCCCACGGGAGCATAAGCCAGATAGGTATGCAAGATACGTTCAAACTTGATGAACGGCTTCTCATAAAAAGTGACAATGTCCAATTCGCCTGTGGTCAATCCGCCTTCCCTGAGGCAAAAATCGATGGCGTTCTTTGGAAAAGAGAAATCGTGTTTCTTGCGTGTGAATCGTTCCTCCTGAGCTGCGGCAACAATCTTTCCATCCTGCACCAGACAGGCCGCACTGTCATGATAAAAAGCGGAAATCCCTAAAATATTCAAATGAGTCCTTTCTTGTTAATGTCCTTCCGAAGGCTTCTGAACCTTATCGATGAAATCTGAATATTTCTTCATAACAAACAGAACACCCTTCGGAAGGTTGAAAATACTCCGGCACTATTCCAATACAACCATTATCATAGTTTCATCCTTCCGAAGGGCTTAAGCTTAATTCTGATAAATGTTAACATCTTATCCTTCAGGATAAGATAACCTTCGGAAGGAGTTTTGAACGTTCACCTTCCACCTTCCCCCCGAACACCCGGTGATCCCGAAAAAGATCGGGGACAACCGGGGTTTACACCTTCACCATTTTTTCACCGATTACCGGTCACTGATAACCGATTACCGTCTTTTAACACAGCTCCGCCACCTCGGCCACAAAAGGCATTTCGAATATCGGATTTCGAATGTCGGATTGAAAGATTGGGTTAAAGGTAAACGGGTAAAGGATACGAAAAAAGTAAAAACACACCTTCTTTTAAATCCGAAATTCGACATCCGAAATCCCAAATCCCTAGCCCCGACTCCCCAATCCCGAACCCCCCTTCCCCACGACCTCCACATCCCCAATATCCACATTGAACCGCAGAGCCTGGTGGATAGACTCCACAGTCACCACCAGTCGATGCTCACCGTGTACCTGCTCCAACCGCCCCCTCATACCCATTAAAGGCCCCCGGTTAATCTCCACAATATCACCCACGGAAACTGCCGGACACGGCTCTACAAAATCCACCTCTCTCA
>CAZYTI010000338.1:0-5522 GCA_964650065.1 uncultured bacterium | reverse complement strand
GTATTGTATTAAGGAAAAGAGTATCATTCGATTCCAAGAACTTAATAGTCAGATCAATATTACTTTGCTTATTTATTTGGGGTATAACCCAATTGTCAAGCAGAGGTACTTCAATACAAATAACATCTATAATACTACACGATAATAATCAAATATTATTTAATATTATTTTTTATTTTCTTACAATAATAATTTTTTTAATTACATCGTATTCGCTCTTGTTATGTAGACATCTCAAGAATATTACAAGATACAAATTTATTCAATACATACCAATTAAATATAGCATTATATATACAGCTGAAATTATAGACTCAGCATTGGATATATGGCCATTCTTAATAAGCATAATTCTTTTTGTGATATTTTCCGGGCTATCACTTACTTCAAATTTCATGTTATCAATTTTCACTATAATATTACTATTTTCATACTTATTATTTATTTGTGTATTTAATCAATTTGTACGCCATTGGTTAGACCATTCAATGAAATGCATTAGAGAAAAATGGATTTTAACCACTGTATTAATAAGTATGTTATTAATCATATTGATCATCATCTTTTCTCCAATACAAATACTCGAAGTTCGGCCGAATAATTTTGACTACACACTGATAAAAATCTTTTACTATATTCGATTGTATCTGACACCTATCGGATTAATTGCCGATGGCTTCATAAATATTCTTCATGAAAACTATCTTGAAGTACTTGTACAAAACTTACCTTTCATAATTGGACATATCATTTTTTTCTTCATAATAGGATGCCATTTATCAAAAAAGAATTTACATAATACATCAGTACATTTTATAAACAATCGATCAAGAAACAGTCTATTGCTCACACTTGACAACGTATTTCATCCGATTTCAAATAAACTCGGTACAATCTTTTCGAAAGAAATCATTTGTCTTCTACGTAGTAATAGAATAATTTTTTCTTTTCTCTTGATGTCGCTTTTCATTCTCATACACATAGTTAAATTTTGTTCACTAGAAAAATATGATGATACTTACTTAATCATAGTCCTATCCCTACCTGCACTTTTTACAAGCATAGATTCCGGCTATCCACTTTTGTCTGAAAGGAAAGCCATAAAATTCCATTTTTTTAATCCCCTGAGTTTTATAAGAATAATAATAGCGAAAAACTCATCTTATTTCTTATTAATTCTTATATCACAATTATACTGCTATTCGCTGACATTTATCATTTTGAAATCAAAAATAAATTTTCCAATTATCATACATGCTTTCGTATTATCATTCTATATTACTCTCATTCTGATAATGTCAAATAACTACTCCGCAATTACCAAACCAAAAAGAATTGAATTTAATTCAATTTTTACTCGAAGTACATCAATCTTGATCAGCACGCTAACCTTATGTTTTTTAATCATACCTCTCATTTTTTGTTATACTTACTTTTATCATTCATATGAGGTAATGATTGTGATCTCTATAATTTTACTCCCTATCACCGCAATCTCTTATTTTCTAATTATCAAACACATTTCACAAAAACTATTAGAAAACAGGGATAATTTCATAAGAATTTTATCCGGATGATATCGAATGGTAATCATTGAAACTTCTAACTTATGTAAAGAATATCTTAATTATTTTACTCTGAAGGATCTCAATCTAAAAATCCACCAGTCATCGATCTTCGGCCTTGTGGGCTTAAATGGAGCCGGTAAAACGACAACATTAAACTTATTGACTGGAATCCTACAGCCGACTTCCGGAACAATAAACGTATTCGGAAAGGATTATAGTAAAAATACAATCATGATAAAAAAAAGGTGCGGCGTCGTGACAGAAGATCCTTCCCTCTTCGATTATTTAACGGCAGAAGAACAACTCTATTTCTCTGCCCGCCTATACGGCCTGAGTCGCTCCCTCGCACAAGCGCGGTCCGACGAATTATTTCAATTATTCGACCTCATCCCCCACAGAAAAACACTCGTCCACATATTATCCAAAGGCATGAAGAAAAAACTGGCCCTGATGTGCGCCCTTATTCATAACCCAGACATTCTCTATTTGGATGAACCCTTTGAAGGGCTGGATCCGATCTCTTTTAAACTCGCTTGCGATATTCTTTCGCAATTGAGAATAAACGGGTGCACTATTTTTTTAACTTCCCACAACCTGCCCCTGATCGAAAACCTCTGCACCGAAGTGGCCGTCATCCACCAGGGGAAATTGCTTTTTCAGGCCACAACCGAATCCATCAAGAAGCGGTATAAGGATGAGCAGAATGATTTTCATTCAATCGGCCTGGACAAACTATTCCATCAATTGGTGGCACCGGATATTGAATCCGTCACATTATCATGGATAGGCGAATGAGAAATGGGGATTCGGGATTCGGGATATTGATGAATAACGTTATTCGCTGAAGGCATATTTTGCTGTGGTGCTTTTCAGCCTTCCGAAGGTTTTTCTAATGATCATGGAAAAACTACCGAATTCCCTGCAATTGGAAGGGTAACCTTCGGAAGGATAAACATATGCGCGGACGGCAGACCTCAGAGGTTTCCAAAACCTCTGAGGTCTTTGGATAAGAATACACCTCTATAATTCAGAAGGTTCTTCTCGACAACTCCCTCCCCACGCCTTTGCAGCTGAATGCAGACGCCGATCCTTTAAACTCATTTCAATGTCCAATCTTTCCGAAGGTTACATCAACAAATACATCCTTCCCGCTAAAACACAATTTCTTCTTGCTTTTATCACAATAATCGTTTATAATATTACTCTATGGCCAAACACTTAAAGTGAGTTTACGACTCTGTAAGGGGAGAGGTGAATTGAACTTTAGTGGAGGCGGACATGATGGGGAGAAAAGAATTTATTAGCCGAGTTCAAGAGGTGGAGTGCATCCTCCTGGAGGTCGGCTTTTTATTTAGCCTGAGAAAAAAATAAACTGCGTTCTTTTTGCAAGCGCATAATGAATATAATATTTTGGGATTTTTAAAATTAGAATTATGCAACCTTTCCCCATACGAAGTACCCAGCAAGGGTATTGACAAAGGGAGGAGGGCGCGTCAGAAGCTACGGTTAGGGCATAAAAACTGATACAAAGAAAGGAACAATATGAATAAGAAAGATCCTAAACTGACTGTCCTTCAATTTAATGAATGTATCAACAATCAAGACTCTGATGGATTGGAGAATTTTTTGACGCAAGATACTAAAATGATCCAAGGAGAAGAAATAACTCATGTCGGAAAAGAAACATTAAAAAAAGTATGGATTCAATTTTTCAATATGTGCCCGGATTACAAAAACCATTTCATCAGAATCGAATCACAAGAAAATTTAGTAATCATTATTGGTTATTCAACGTGTTCAACCAAAGCTTTGGATGGTCCTGCGCTTTGGACGGCAAAAATTGAAAATGATCTTGTTGCTGAATGGCGTATTCTTGATGATTCAAAAGAAAATAGAAAGTTATTGGGAATATTAATTTAAGTGTGATGAAAACAGTGATTATAAGCTAATGTGTTAAGCCGAGCAAAGAAGAAAAAAATAATAACATGTTACGGGATGGATTGTATTTATAATTGATAAATCTTAAAATGATAAAAAAAGAGGAAAAGAAAAATTATTTTGCACATGGGTCGGAAATGGCCCCAAAAGCTGTGCGTTTAACTCTCACCCCCCTCCCTTTGCAGTTGAATGCGAACGCTGATCCTTTAAACTCATTTTAATGTCCAATCCTTCCAAAGGTTACATCGACAAAAATATCATATTCCCGCCAAAACCAATTTCTTCTTGCTTTTATCACAATAATAATTTAAAATATTACTACCCTGAAAAATTCATATACATTTAGAATTATGCAACCTTTCCCCATACGAAAGCCCAAACAAGGGTATAGACAAAGGGAGGAGGGTGCAACAGAATCAGAGGTAAGGTGTATTAAAAATAAACAAAGGGAGTTTTAAAATGAAAATATGTTTTCCCGTAGAATCAGATAAAGGATTAGAGAGTGAAGTATACGGCCATTTTGGGTCGGCCTCTGTTTTTGTTGTTTTTGACACAGAAGCAAAATCGATTGACACAATTAACAATCAAGACTTAGGCCATGCACACGGCATGTGCAGTCCCTTGAAAGCTTTGGACGGAAAAAAAGTTGACGCGATTGTTGTTGGTGGCATTGGTGCAGGCGCAATAAACAAACTAAAAAACATGAGCATTAAAGTCTATAGGGCCGCACAGGGAACTGTTCAAGTGAATATTGAACTCTTTGAAAACAATACACTGTCTGAAATTTCAATTGACCAAGCATGTGGTGGACATGCTGGTGGTTGTGGTCACTGATTTGTGAACAGTCAAGGACATCGGTTACAAAATACTCTAATGACATAGGTAACAGTTTTGCACCGGATGAAACCGGTCTACATGTTCAGACCAGCTAATTTCAGCAGTGGAAGGTGAATTACTTCGGATAAAAACTTGTTTCGGACGTTGATTTCGATCTTGTCAGTTAACTCGTCGTGGGGCCGTTGACTCGTGGTTTCGCTGGTGAAATCCAAGTTAGGTGATATGTTCACTTAATCGTGTGAATAAAATATGGATGCCCAAATGACAGATATGACTCGCAGGGAGTGTATTATCGCGCTCAGCGTCGCTGGCCTGTTGCCACCTGCACTCTTAGCCAGACCGGATTCAAATCTGAGCGCAACTCGACTCCTCCACAATGACAGCGGTGATTTTCGATTTCTGCCAGGTCAGAGTTTCACCAGCTACCTGACCACAGCCGATCGTGGCTATGAGATTATATACGCTCGCTTGGAGCGTATGCTCCCAGTTTGGCAAGGGCTGGAATTCGTCCAGCGTTATCTAAAGCGAAACGGTCGACCTGCACATGCGCTCTGTGGAGTAGAGTTGCGTCGGAATAACCAGCTCTCAAATGACGAGTTCACGGACTTCAACAGTCGTTACGTGGAATGGGTCAGCAGTTGGAAAGGGTTTGCAGATGGGTATGTTCCGATGACCCGCGTCGATGTTGCTGTTGATCACCCCGATGTATCGGGGCCTGCTCTCTACGGTTTCTGCTATACGGTTCCAACTTCGGAACACCGAAGCACGTTCTTGTCGTCAGCTGCACAGGAATTCATTTTTGATGATGGAAAGGTAATAGTGGTCGCGTCTGGCGATAGAACACCAACCGGCATGGCAAAGAAAGCGGAGACTGTCTTCGGCATTCTCTCTAATCGTATGGAAGCCGCTGGTGCGAGGTGGGATCAGGTGACGAAAATCCAGATCTATACGCGGCACCACGGCGGATACATTGTCGACAATGTGTTACCACGTTTTCTTGATCACAGACCGCCACACGGTGTTGAATTGTATTATGCAGCGCCGCCTGTAGTCTCGGTCGACTTCGAGTCTGATGTCCGTCGGGTTTTTCATGAGGTGTTAATTACACCGTGACCAGTATACCACCTAACGATACAGAGTTGCAACAGAACTGAGCGATAGCGAAGTTCCGCTTGCAAC
>CAZYTI010000337.1:0-5532 GCA_964650065.1 uncultured bacterium | reverse complement strand
GCAGAAAAAGAATACAAAAAGATTAAAGATTTAGTAAAAAATTACCTACAAGATATGGATGTACCAGCTAAATATTTTGACAAATTGTTTAATGTTCCTTCAAATGAGGTCTACCTTCTCTCAGAAGAGGAAGCAAATAATTTAAGCAGCCAGACACCATATTATCAAGAGTTGCTATTTTCTAAATGTGGTTCTTTTACAGAACAGGAGAAGAAAGATAACATTGAATGCGGCGCGATGGCATACTGGATAAAACAAGGGGACTGTCCATTGAGCGATGCTTATGCTGAAGAAATTAAAAAAAAATGCGCTGCATTGTCACCCGGCTATTTGGAATATATCGATAAAAAAATAGAGGAAATTAGGCGCTGCTGGAATTACCAAAGTGACGTAATGAGGTGGGAAAGATTGAACAAATATTTTTGTGATAAAGAATAATGAAGGTTATACCGTTAAAGAACCGACTGAGCCGCAAAAGTCCAAACCTATCCCAAAGAAAAAGCCGATTCAAGCTACTCCGCTTTCCAATCCGCTACAAACACCAAGAGTGCGAATGGCGACCACTGGACGAATTGCTGCTCAGGAGTGGAATGTCGACAACGTACAATCCGCAAGCTCCCTACTATCGCACATCAGAAAATCCGTTTAGTATGACTTTTGAGTTGTCATTATAAAGCAGCCGAGCCAATGATATGGTGGGAACCTCACCACGCTCAAGCAGGCCATCTTTTATTGGGAGTTCCGTTTGAATCCTCGGCAATTATAATCTCCGCACCCGTAGCTATGACATTGCGGTACATATTGACCCTAATATTAGCCCTATGACCGATTTCATAAAAAAATCGCCAAGCCTCAAAGAAGGACTGAAACACAGCTCTCGCTAAAAACATCATTAAATTCAATTCGTAAATCAAAAGGAAAAAAAAAATTAAAAAAACTTATTGACATTAAGTTCTGTTTGAGCGAAAATAAATGTGTTTTTAGCGGCGGTTAGAACGGCATAAAAATACTGCCGACATTGGTTTTTGGGGGGCATGATGTCTATGATAGCAGAAACACAGAATCCGATTTTTTATGGTTGGGCGCTTCAAAAAATTAAGATTTACGCAGATTCTTTACCCGAGGAAGCTCGTAATAATCCTAATACCGCTCCACGAAAAGGTCATAAGCCGACCGGGGGCTATCCTTTTTCTATGAGTAGATACGAAGCCGCTGTCTACAGCGTTATGCATGGCCGTAATCCGCCGGGAAAAAAATATCGCCTTAATCAGCGGGTTCTATCTCTAATGGAAAATCCGCCTACCAGCGAACTACTCCATGTCTGGAGGTCCGAAGGCCGGTTTAGGTTAATGGTTGAGGATTTGAAGGATGAGTTTGCTGAATACATTGCACGTTCGATTTTTTACGGTGAGAAGGATTGCAAACGACTACCGAACGATCTGGTAGGGATTAATTCGAGTGGGTTGAGTCGAAAAGTTAAAATTATTCATGAGGCCGTTTTTTATCCTCCCGACCTAATAAAAAAAATCAACAGCAAAATGTTTCAATATATAAATTCAGACAGTAATCGTAATATCGGTAACTACTTAGGCCATCATATTTGGTGTTGCAATCTTTTGAAATTTCCTGCTGAGTATCGCCGGGGGCGACGAATTTATCAAAATGCTCTCTCCTTTCTAATCGGCAGAGTATGGCCCGACGAAGTGCTGAATAGATATATATTGGAAAACGAGAGTTCTTTGACTGAGGAAGAGAGGGAAAAACTTAGAAATATTAGGTCGGGTGTATTTGGAGAAACATTAACAAGTTTGGGCCGAGACTGCTGGTCTTTTAATGAAAAATGGGACTTCCACTTAAAAAACGGGAACCAAAAGTTGTACTTGCTTGCGAATGGCGATTATCAGGCCCTTCAAAATGAGTTTAGAGAGGAGTTGTCGATTATTTTAAAAGCTGAATTTCGTAAAATCATTTGTGGAATTGATGCATTACCCACAGACGATCTCTTTACAGGGATTGATTTTTTAAGCGAATATCAAGGATTTTTTCCTGATGATTTTACAGCAGCAGAAAGCCAAAAACGTGAGTGCGATTATTTTAATTTTATAGAGAAATATAAAGGGGAGATAGGAGAAGTTGATTTTCATTTCTCGTGAAAATCAGATTTAACTGCTGAAGTTTTATTTTAAAATTTAAAAAAACCGCCCCTTGGGGTTGAGGATCCAAGAGAACCCGGTTGGAAAGAGCTTCAAAACTCTTTACGTCCGGGTTTTTAATTTTTGATGAATTTCAACAATTGTAGATGAGTGAGCAAAAACAAAATGCTTCCAGGAGAAGAACAATGCAGCATAAAGGACCGCCCATTACCTATGGCTCTCTTCCAGAAACCGGCTTTCTCAGATTGAAGCAGATTATTGGTGATCTAAAAGTCGATCCACCGATTCCACCGATAATTCCAATTAGCAAAAGTTCTGTTTGGGCTTTTGTGCGAGAGGGCCGTTTCCCTCAACCAATAAAACTTTCTCCACGGGTAACAGTTTGGCGTGTGGAAGATATCCGTAAATTTATTGAGGAGGATGGGAGGGAAAGAGAAGATGCTTAATATTATTGACAGATGGAGATTGAATCGGATCCGTCGAAAATTAGAGAAGGCCACCGAGGGGGCCTGGGATCCGGAATTATCCCGTAAGCTGGACGCAATACTGGTTTTGTTGGGGGAATAAGATGGCGGGTTTAGAATTTCTTCAAAATACCTTTTCTTTTTGCGACGGACTTATTGAGATTAGGTCCTTCAAGCCCTATCCCAAGTCCGAATTTTTTGAAATCGATGATGGCTCCGGTATTAGCGAGTTTTTAGGCGCCCACCCATCAGGAATTTATTTCGGTGTTGGGACCAGGGACGGTTCCAGCCGTAATGGTACACGTGGTGGAAAAAACAACTTGGTCCACATCCCCGTGGTGTGGTGTGACGTTGATTTCAAAGATACCCCCGCAGAAATAGCCAGGGGGAAACTAAAAAAATTCCCTTTCAAACCATCGTTAATCATCAAGTCTGGTGGTGGTGTTCATTATTACTGGCAGCTTAAGGAGCCAGCCGGTAAAGAGGATATTGGGAGCATTGAAGATGTCAACCGTCGAATAGCTTCGACTCTTTGTGGCGACTTAAACGCCTGTGACGCTGCCCGTGTCATGCGAATCCCCGGAACCATGAACGATAAATATGATCCCCCCAGGCGATGTGAAATTGTAGGATCTAATGACTTTTATTACAATTTATCTGACTTCCTTGAGATTCTTCCTCCAATAGAGAGTGAACGGCATAAAAATACCACCATCAACGGCGCTGCCACCAGTAATGACTCTGGATGGCTTTCAAAGGCAATGGCCGGCGTCTCAGAGGGCGAACGGGACGGGACGGCAACCAAACTTGCCGGATATTTCATCAATAATCTTCCACCCCATGATGTCCACTTAATCCTCTCTAAGTGGAATGAAAGCAACAACCCGCCTCTCACCGACGATGAATTAAAGAAAATTGTAAATTCTGTTTCACGATATCGTCGTGACGGTGACACTCCAAAGATCGATATCTCAAATGTTTTTACCGCCGAGAAAATGGTCCAAAGATATCGGGAATATGTACAGGAACAGAAAAAAAATCGATTTGTCACGGGCATCAAGCAGATCGACCAGAAGATAAGGGGGATTGCTGGGGGAGAGGTTTTAACCATCATTGCCAGTGCTTACAAGACAACGGCGTTACAAAATATGTTGAAAAACTACGTTAAAAACTCTGCTTGGGCCGGGGTATTTTTTTCTCTCGAAATGCCGATACCGAACGTAACAGAGCGTTTTATTAGCATGGTTTTTGACTGCCAGGGGGATGAAGTTGAAAACGTATTTAAGCATGAGCAACACGAGGAACACCAAGACAATATGATAAAGAAATTTTCAGAGGAAATGAAAAATCTTTTCACGATACCGGTTCCGGTGTCGTTGAAGGATATACCCGCTTATGTGTCCCTGATTGAGCAGAACTTCGATATCAAGGTCGGTGTCATCGGTATTGATTATCTCGGTCTTTTAGAGGGTCCTGGTAGCTCCGTGTACGAGATAACATCACGGATCGCAAAGGGCGTCAAGCGACTTGCCAAGATGCTTAATTTGCCGGTGCTTCTGTTGTGCCAGGCCAGCAGAAAAGGGGGCAGCGGCGGTGTTGAAATTTCCTTAAATATGGCACGGGACAGCGGCGTAGTTGAGGAGGGGGCAGACTTTATCCTGGGTCTTTGGCAAACCGAAAGCGATACCAGGGTTGTCGTAGGCGATCCCGAACCGCAATACGACCTAATCTGTAAGATCCTGAAAAATAGAAAAGGTCCACGGAACAGTATGTGGATTCTCGATCTCGATCCGGCTACATTCCGAATTGGGTCAGAAGCAATTCGATATTCACCGGAAATACCTCACAAGGGAGGTTTTTAGTGCGTAACGGCAATTGGGTTCCAATCAGTAAAGCATTTTTGAGACACCTACCGAAGGACCGACCCTATTCAGAAGTAGAAGCCGCTCTTTCCCTTCAGTCTGATTATGATGCAGGAAATTCAGGTACAATTAATGGTTATTCAGCACTATGGTCATGGTCCAGAAACAAGGTTAGACATTTTCTCAAGCGGATGAATGTGGTGCTTGTCTACCCAGATCCCACATTGAAAAAGCAGAACCAAAAAGGACAGATAGCGATACAGATATTGGACAGATCAGGAGAAAAAAAAGGACAGATAAGATTGATTGATTCCAAAGGGTTAGATGACGAGAGGGACAGATCAGGAGAAAAAAAAGGACAGATAATGGGCAGATCGCAGGACACTACTAAAGATCCTAATCCTAATAAAGATATATATACGGGCGTTATAGATGAAAAAATAGCCAAATGTCCCTATGCTGAAATCGTTGGCTTGTACCATGACATTCTCCCAGAATTGGCCCGAGTGAGGGTGTTGTCCGATTCGAGAAAGAAAGCCCTCGGTGCAAGATGGAAGGAGAAGATTCCTAATCAAGATGGTTTGCAGAGCAATACCCTGGATTGGTGGAAAGGATATTTCCGCTATATCCGTGGTTCTGACTTCCTGATGGGTAAGACAAGACCGTCAGGTGGCAGAGAACGTCCGTTTAAGGCGGATTTTGAGTGGTTAATACAAAAAGGAAACCTCATCAACGTGATTGAGGGTAAATATCATAATTAGGGGGCTTCATGGTTTTTATTGAATTAGCAGAAGAAGAAAAGCAACGGTTATTTGAATTTATTGCTCAGTTGGCTATTATGGCTGGTGAGGAAATGAGCCGGGAGGGGTTTGCCGCCTATAACGATGTTGTGATGGGGTTTCTTAATAACGCTGAATTGCTGGATGACTTTATGGCGGTGGCTGCTAAAGCCAAATTAAGACCAGAGGTATTGCATGGTGGGGAATGCTGAAATAAGGGGGTGAAATATGGCAATAAGTGAAGCGTGTGGATTGTGGATAGAACAAAGAGTAC
>CAZYTI010000336.1:0-5536 GCA_964650065.1 uncultured bacterium | reverse complement strand
TCAAGCGATGCATCTCCAATTCAAAATCCTCCGACAGAGGTCGTTAGGCCGGCACAAGTTTACGTTGATGCTCATCATTTGATTAATATACCGATGCTCAAAGGTCACGGTCCCTCATGGGTAACATTAGGGTTAAAAAATCACTACGGTTCGATTGCATTTAAAAATCATCAGAGAAGAGATATGCATAAGTATATATATCCTACAACGGCTGATCCCAATACAAATCCTTTGGGGGATATCAATGACAATCCCCATATACGAGACAAAACTCGATTGGTAATAGGGGATGCGTTATTTGGTCACCCTCTTCAAAACTATGCAGTCCCTCCACAAAGGTGGGAAATATTTGGCAATGATTCTCCAAACACCCTCTTTTTTGGAGTCGATCCAATCGCTATTGAGTCGGTGATGTTAGACTTTCTCAATGAAGAGTTGATACGATTGGGGAAAGCTCCCAGAAATCACGATTATTTACACTATGCTGCAAGCCTTGGTTTAGGTATTCATGAACACTGGGATGATTTTAGTACAAAGAAATATGATAAAATTGATTACATTGATATAAATGCCAGTGAAACAGTCGTGTCTTTTGATCCTTCCCCTCCTCTAAATCCAAAGAGCTATTCAATAGATCAAAATTACCCCAATCCGTTCAACAGTCAGACTACCATCACGTATCGTATTCCTGTGGCTTGCAGAATTCTTATAAGAGTCTATAATATTCATGGTCAGATTGTCCGTACATTACTGGATGATTCAAGAGAAAAGGGTGTTCATCATATACGCTGGAAAGGTGATAATGAGAAGGGTGAAATGGTAACGAGTGGCATTTACTATTATCAAATAATTGCAAATCAATATATTAAAACACTAAGAATGCTCCTCATGCAATAACATATCGGAGAAAAAAACCTCCATTAGAGATTGCTAACAACTTTTAAATCATATTTCTTAATTAAATCAACTAGGCATTATTCATCATTTTTAAGTCTTAGGTTTCCTGGCGGTAAAGGTCGCATATCACCATTTCCAACCATCTCATAGACACCAATATCCCAGCCAATGCCTTGCGGTCTTTCAATCCCATTTTTATCTCGGTTGTATGGTGACAGCAAATCGACACCGGCATCGATGGCTTGTGAATTTACGCTTAATGAAAAATCACGATTTGCTAAATTAACAAACTGCGGATTTTCTCCTGATAACCCGTTTGACTCGGCTCCGATGGTTTGTAATCCGCTAAGTGTCATGCTTCCTTGATTTCCCAAAACCATTAGAATACCGGGTGAATTTGGAAAATAATAGAGATTGCCATCCAGGTTACCGCTATTTATTAATCCATTTCCAAGCCAAACACCTCTTCCTGTACAATCACATATAAATATATTGTTCTTAATGATCGCGTCAGCATCATCGATCGCAAAGACATTGGGGCTTGTGCCACCATAAAAGACATTGTTGTACACTATTAAATTGACATCGGCGCCGCGCTCTAAGTAACCAAATGTATTTGCCCAGTTATGGAAATTTGGAGTGTAGAGGATGTTATTATAAATAGTATAAGTACCTGAGCATGTTTCAGACCAGATACCGTTATTACTCACTGGAGTTGTGCAGGGGACTTCAATATAATTATTACAAATGGTTGGATTCGTCTCTTGAAAGAGTTGAATCCCATCACTGTGTGGAGTTGGGTGCTCATTGCTCATCACAAGATAATTATTATTAATGGTATTATTGCTTCCATATTGAATATAGATACAATCCGTCTGATATTCGAAGGAACCCACATCCGTTGTTATAGTGCAATTGCTAATTAAACCGTTGTCTATATTATGCCAAGCAACTCCTCTCCCGATCTGTATGTTTGAGTGAACGCTATTGATAACTATGTCCTCTCCATTTGTCATTCTAAAGGACTGCGTGGTTTTGTCAAAGGACAATTCCTCAAATGTTATATAGCTGTAACCATAACTCAGTACACCATACCGTACATATTCGCCATCGATTAACACGGACCCTTCATGCCCTGTATCTTGACCCTTAGTAAATACGATCGGATTTCCCGACGTGCCTGATTTAGTAATTGTGAGTTGTTCAAAATATGTCTTTGAAGATGAACCACCAGAAATAAAAACAGTATCGCCAGGCAGTATTGAATTCCAATCGATATCGGCAAAACCTTGCCATGCATTTTCCCAGCTACTTCCATTATTACCGCCACTTGCAGCGTTATCAATATAATGATTTGTAAAGGATAGAAGAGGAGTACTCGCTAGTAAAATAAAAACGATGAAATACCGCATTTTTTTAATCCATGTTTTGTGAGCTTCTGTTATTTTTTATGTAATTCTGATATTTCATAAATTATTCAAAATTTAATGTGTTATAATACTAAAACTGCTCAATATCCTTTGATCGATGAGACATAAAAAATGGATACTAAATACTCTAAATTAATTCATTGCAAAAATTATTCCTCCAGATCTTTTTCTTCTGTACAATTTTATCAGTAAATATCTTTATCAAATTACTTTCGGTAACATATTTTATTTCATGAACTTTAAGGTAGTTGAATCAAATTTATTAGAAAGACAGAATCTTATTCCGGAATGGAAGCAAAGGAAAATCGATCCATATAGGGAAAAATTTTCCGATTTTTCACCTTGACTTTTCTCCCCATTCTCTTTGTAATCCACAAAATTTATATGAAATTTGATTTGTTGGTATCCATTAAGTGAGGTAATACCTTGAACGGAACAGTCTTCATTAAGGATGGTATAAAAAAAATCTGTAGAGCTCTCTCCCGGAGCTTGTAAAAAAAAGGCTTTTACTTTTTCAATTTCATTTTTACACTCCTGGTTCCGTTTGTGATCAAGACTCAATTTAATACTGCACCAAAAATCATTCTGGAATGGGATGATAAATCAAACAATGAAAAAGGTTTTTGCATCGAATACATGATGAATTCCAGTGAAATCTGGACTCCACTCGATTCTGTTGAAATGAATGTTACACAATACGGACCTATTTCGTTTGCTCAACTTGATACTTTTCATTTTCGCGTGTATGCTTACAATGATTTTGAAAACTCCGGTTACACCAATACCATCTCGGTTATTTTCGATCTTTATGAAAAAATTCCTGCCACAACCTCAGAGAATTCGAAATATCATTCACTCAGAGAACCTGAGTTTGATGAGACCGGATTTGAGGAAGATTCATCTCTGCTCAAAAATTGTAAACTCGGTCCGATTTACCCCAATCCTTTTAATCCCGAGACAACAATATCCTATCATTTACCGAAAGATGCCAGAGTGAGGATTTCTATTTTCAATATGCTTGGGCAAGAGATTTGTAGATTGGTAAATGAAAGAGAAAAGCAAGGCAGACATGAAGTGATCTGGCATGGGAGGGATAAGAATCAAAACTTAGTTGAAAGCTATTTATATTTGGTACGGATGGAAACGGGAGGATAAGTACAGACTCGAAAAATTCTCTTCCTGAAATAGTCAGCCCACCACTTTTTTTCCACCTTGACATTCCGCCTTTTTGCCTTTATATTCTGAAAATAACAAAAATTTCAATTCTCTAATTTTGGGACAATTATGTCAGGTACGGCCCTCATCACAGGCGGAGCCAGGCGCATAGGCAGAGCCATCTCCCTTGCCCTGGCAGACAGAGGATTTCACATCGCCCTCCATTACAGGTCTTCCCGGGAAGAAGCTGAGTCTGTGGCTGATGAAATTCGTTGTAAAGGCGTGGATTGCCAAGTTTTTCCCTGTGATTTCAACGATATGAAGGCTGTCTCCACTTTGATACCGGATGTGTTTGAGCAATTCCCGGATTGCAATCTCCTCGTCAACAACAGTTCGGTCTTTGAACGGGCCCGCATGACGGAAACCGATGAAGATCTGTTCGACCGCCAGATGAACACCCATTTAAAGGCACCGTTTTTCCTATCCCGGGATTTTGCAAAACATTGTCCGGAAGGGCAGATCATCAACATTTTGGATACTAAGATATCCAGATCAAATATCGAATATTTCGCCTATACGTTAGCCAAAAAGGCACTGTATGAATTCACCCTAATGTCGGCCAGGGAATTAGGCCCCTCCATTCGGGTTAACGGGATTTCTCCTGGTCTGATCCTGCCTTCCCAGTTTCGGATCCATGAAGATTTCCGGAAAATGGGAAAAAAAATACCACTTAAAATGACAGGTGATCCTCAAAAAGTCATTTCAGCGGTATTTTTTTTAATAGAGAATCCTTTCATCACAGGGGAGTGTATTTATGTGGATGGGGGAGAGCATCTTACCTGAAATTTTCAATTTCTTGAATTGTTATGATGTTACTGGCTTCTGGCTACTGGCTGCTGGAAAAAAATTCATACTGATTCACTTCTCTTAACCAGAAACCAGTAACCAGCAACAAGGATTTCTCGGTTTGATTAGGAGCAATCAGAGATATTTACACAATAGTAAATTATAAGTTAGCATGGAGTACAGGATGATCATACGAATTAAAAAATTAAGGTTGAGAACCATCGTAGGGACGAACGATTGGGAACGGGAAAGGCTTCAGGATGTTGTCATCACTGTCGAAATGGAATTTGACGGGAGCAGGGCGGCCGAGACCGATTCTATTGATGACACCGTTAATTATCGAACGATTAAGAAAAGAATTATTGAGGCTGTGGAAAATTCTCGTTTTCATTTGCTGGAAAAATTAGCCGATCATGTTCTGCAAATCATCATGGAAGATGACAGAGTACAAAGGGCCGAGGTCGAAGTCGACAAACCCCATGCACTCCGATTCGCAGAATCCGTTTCTGTTAGTTGTTCTGCTGAGAAATAATTATATCGTCGGCAAACCATGCACGATAAACAAATAAATCGGGCCATTATCGGAATAGGATCTAACATCCATCCGAAGAAAAATATCAAGAAAGTATTAAAGAAGATACAGGCCGGGCATCGGATCATCAAAAAATCACGTTTCTCCAATACCGAACCCATTGGGTATTTGGAACAGCCCGATTTTATGAACGGCGTCATCATGATCGAGACCGATCTCCATCAGGATCAATTAAAAGCATGGCTTCTGGATACCGAAAGAGACATGGGACGCATCCGGGGAGACCATAAGTATGGTCCACGACCCATTGATCTGGATATCGTTATTTGGAACGGCAAGGTTGTGGAAGAGGATATTTATGAACGTCAATTTTTAAAGGATGCTGTGTTGGAGGTATATCCCAATCTTATTCTATAAATGAAACAGGACTAACCTTTATAAAATTATTGATTTCTCTACGAACTCATTGGGCGATTTTTTATTCTGAAATGGAGGGCTGCACGCAACCCTACAAATAGTGTGCCAATTTATTTTTAAAGCTTGACAAAGTCTAAGCGAAAACGTATATTTATGATGTCATTTTTAATGGCATTTTTTTTTGTCTTTTGTTTGTGGATTAAGAATTTGCAGACACGTATGCACATCACAAAATCGGATGACGAGAAGATTGCTGATT
>CAZYTI010000335.1:0-5543 GCA_964650065.1 uncultured bacterium | reverse complement strand
AAATCACTGATGATAAGATGAAATTGCTTTTTATCGACTTCCTCCAAAGCAGCCAACCCATTCTCTGTAGTCGTCACATCACAACCCTTTCGCTTCAAGACGTCTTTAACAAATCGGCGCAGTATGGGATCATCTTCTACCACTAATATTTTTCTGTCAGACATATTGTGATTTACTCCTTAAATTGTTGGCAAAACAAAACTGACCGTTGATCCTATGCCCAGCTCGCTTTCCACAATAATTTCTCCCCCGTGTAAGGCAATAAAATTGTGAGCCAATGCCAATCCCAAACCCAGGCCATTTTCTCTCGTCGTAAAAAACGGGGTGAACAATTCCTTTCGTACCTCCTCAGACATACCCTCACCGGAATCCGTGACACCAATCGTGACTCGCTCGCGTCTGTCTCGTTTCAGTGAGGTTGTTTTTTGTATCATGACCCGGATCATTCCACCCAGCTTCATGGCTTTTACAGCGTTGTCCAGAACGGCCATGAGTGCCTGCTCCATAAGCATAGGATCGAGGCGTACCCGAATTATTTCATCTTCAGGTTCAGAACTCATCACGATTCGAATTGATTTTTCTTTAAGATTGGTGTCCTTTTCAAAAAAAGTGATGACTTCTGAGATGAGTTCCTTCAAATCCTGTTCCATAAAATTGGGCTTTACCGGGCGTGTGTAAAGTTGAAAATTGGCGACGATCTCATCCAACCGAGAAATGGACTTCAATATATGATCGATCATCTCTCTCTTGGAATCGTCTGCCTCCATGGATTCTGCAATGAGATCCACATAACCACGAATGCCGCCCAGAGGATTTCTGATTTCATGGGCCATAAGGCGGGCCATTTGGTTAAGGGCGGTTTGTGTTTTTATCTGGAGCATTTCTTTTTCTAAATACTTGATGCGAGTGAGATCACTGAACACTTCAACGGCTCCCAGCGTACGATCTTGACTATCGGAAACCAGAGAAGTACTGTATCTGACAGGTACGGGCTTTCCCGACTTGGTTTTTATCTCCTTCTCCTCAAGGTTGAGGGGTACACCATTGGTTAAAGTATAAAGCGGCGAGAACCGTTCACTCACCCTTTTCTCAAATACATGGGTATATGATTTGCCTAAGACCTCATCACCACTGAAGCCTGTCAGATTTTCAGCTCCTCTATTGAAAAGAACAACCTTACCAGACGTATCCACAACAATAACACCGTCTGTCATACTATTCAAAATAGAATCGAAGAACCAACGCAGCCGATTGACTTCATAGAAATTATCTTCTAATTGTTTGTTTTTTTCTGAAATCTGGATGTTCAATTCCTGGATTCGATTCTTTAATTCATGATAGGAGGAACCCAGCCCCGTCATGGTTTCATTAAATGAATCGAAGACTTCGACCAAAGAATGATCAGTTGTTTTCTTTTTTTTGCTGGACTGTTTCATCAACGGAAACCTTTGACACAAGTGAAGTTAATTGTTTTACCTTGGATTCATAATCGTCTTCTGAAATAATACCCGATTCTTTCAGAAAGGTGAGTTTATCAATTCTTTCCTGGATCGTAACTTCTCTATTACACAGACTTTGATCTCGATAGGCCGCATTACGTTTGAAATTATTGGCAGCTCCGTCCTTGGGACCTCGAAATGTCAGGTGATGAGACTGCATGCCAATTTCTTCATATTTTTTTAATTGTTCTCTGGTCTCTTCGAGTTCGAGTTTGAGTCTTTGGTTTTCTAAAAGGATTCTTCGCTTTTCCAAACATTTACTTAAAACGTCGCTGAGTTGTTCGAATTTGAACGGCTTTATGAGATAATCTTGAACACCCTTTTTCAGGGCTTTCAGGGCTGTTTCCATGCTGGGATGCCCGGTCATGATAATGAGCATGATATTAGAACGGATTTTATTGATTTGATCTGTGAGTTCGAGTCCGTCCATTTCGGGCAATACGATATCGATCAGGGCAAAATGAAAATCTTTTTGACGAATTTGTTCAAGGGCCTCGAATCCTGATTCGGCAACAGTCACCTGGTAATTCTGACGAGTCAAATACTTGAACAAAACGTCTCTCATAAAGGGATCATCGTCCACGACAAGGATGGAAATGACTTCTTCCTCATTTGCTGAATTTTTATTCATGTTTTCTTTCATCTTCAAAATCAAAATAAATGACCGTTTTTTCACCACATTGACACACAAGCTCGGCCCCTTCAACATGAAGTCCGTTTCTCAGGGGTTTGACGGTGGTCCCTTCTGGTGCTATTTTCATATGAGGTATCTCCTTCCCCTCCGAAGTAAATACCGCTTCTTTCGCCTTGATGATTCGTTTGCGTTTATGAAGACCATCCTTGCCCTTCGATTCCGACCAGTCTTCAATCTGTGTGTCAGCATAGGGCTCTGTCACCTTTAATCCTTTTTTTATAATCTCCGCCATTGAATCTCCCACTTATCTAGAGATATGTGTAATGGATGTCACTGTATCATCATGCACACTCATCACCGATTCCACCAACTCCTTAATTTGCGTAAAAGAAAAGGGTTTGGAAATGTATCCATCTGCCGAGTGTTCCGTTGCTCTCTCCTCTGTATATAACGAATGGTAACCCGTAATCAGAATGACGGGTAGATTGGGCAATTCCTGCTTCACATATCGCATCAATTCCCACCCATCCATCTCGGGCATGCGAAGATCGGTAATGACCATGTCAATTTCCATATGGGACAATATCTTAATGGCTTCCAATCCATTGTGGGCAGTAACGACATGGTAGTCGAGCTTGGCAAGCATTCTCTGCAGGACAGCACACAGAACGGGTTCATCATCAACCACGAGTATTGATTTACCCACTTTACTGTCTTTGGGCAGTATATCCAGGGCGGTCCACTCTTCGAAAGGACCATCAGTTTCTATTTTAAATGACGTATCCTCCTCCTGATCAAACCGATAGAGGAGACGTTCATCCTGGTAACATTCAACACGTATTCTGCCTGCTGTCAAACGCTTTTCCGTTCGCATCTCTATCCGTAACTTTTGCAAAGGCCTGTTTATTTTTACCTTCGTGTAGAGATGGAGAATATCCCTGGTAATCTCATCGATGAGAATATCCTCATACTTTTCACGGGCCTTTCGGTCATCCGGACTCAAGTGAAGCACAAACCGATTCGGTTGTATTTTAACCTTTTCTGTCTTCGGCTGACATACCTGCAGCGCAGATTTCAAAGCCTCAATAATTCTCATATAAGGGATCGATGAGGATTTGGTTATATGTTCTTCTTTCCATTGCTGAGAACGCATACACTTTTCCAAAGTATGAGCTGCCCGTACGATTTACCTGTCAACGGCCAGCTTGAATGATTCATGCTTATCTAACTGTATTTCTTCTGTGAAGGCCGGTACCCGTCTGCCATCTGCACTGTATAAAACGATGACTTCAACCACATCAGAATCCGGGCCATCCGACTTGGCAACAACGCCTTTGGTTCCAACAAGGGAAGGATCGGGATGCTTCTCTATTTTTACATTTGAAGCCACAGAATACAGGTTTATCAGAGAACTCAGAGCCCGTACAACCTCCTGATTCAGACATGTTCCCGCTTCACTGAACAATTCCTTGAGCGCTTCTTCCGGGGAGTATCTGTGCTGATAATAATTGCCGGAGACAAGATTATCGTACATATCGGCGACTGCCACAATTTCTGCAAACCGAAAAATTTGGTTTGGCTTCGTATAATGGGTTCTTACAGGGACCGTATTGTCCCCGGTTAATCCATTGGGATGGCCCGTGCCATCCTGGCGCTCATGATGTTGAGCGATAATTTGCCTCTCGGCCTCCTCAACAGACCTTAAAGTGCTTAATAATTGTTCACCCAACAGGGGATGCTCTAGCATATCCGCATGTTCAGAAGGATCCAATTCCCAATACCGTTTCTCATAAATCCCCGGCAACACCGCTTTCCCAACATCGTGCATCAAGGCACCCATCCCCAGTACCGTTTGTTCTGAATCCATAAAATCGAATTCATGCCCCAAAAGAAGAGACAAAACGGTAACATTCATGACATGATTATGAATCGCGTTGGATCTCGAAATGCCCGTTATGGTATGATAACCACGCATCGTACCGATGAGAAAGAGGTCTTGGATGATGTTTTTTATACTCTCCTTAAACGGAGTGATTGCGGGCAGTTGAAAGTAGACTCCATTTGCCCTTAACTTTTCAATGGCTTTTTCCTCTTTCCGTAATTCATCCTTGATGACGCTGTGTATCGCTTCATAAAACCCGGATATCGCCAATAGCGTGTTATCTCGAGTCTCATCGGAGAGCACATCTTCCGGAATGACGTCCTCTGTTCCTTCTTCTTCGATATACACAGAGGAAAAACCAATGGATTCCAGTCTATCGATGATGGGCGGATCGAATTTTGCCCTGACACCTAAAAGGAGTGTGCGTTTGGCACCAAAATAGGCATATAGCGGTTGACCCAATACCATCCCTGGCTTCAAATCGACAATTGAACACTGTTTCAAATTATCACCTCACCCAAAAATGAACACTCTAATCAAATTACCTTCACATTCAAATATAAACTGGCGTTCATATTTCCTGCAAAAATAAAACCATTTCATTCATCAGATGGAAAAAATTTACTTTAAAAAGCACCTGCCACGAAGACACAAAGACACAAAGTATTAATAAAACTAATTTTAGTTAATTCTGGACATTTAATGGTCTGTTATCAGGGTTCAAAAACCTGCTTATCCTATTTTATTTATTTTTAGTGACTTAGAGCCTTTGAGGCAAATTTTTAGAAAAATCCCGGTTAATATAATTATTGGATTAAGGATGGGGAACATTAACCACCAGGTAGATAAAAAGGTGCTGTCGGGTAGATAATTATTATCTGCCCGCTTAGTGTAATGAAAAAGTCTGAGAATATCAAGTAAAAATTATAATAATAACGAATTACCTGTCTCTCGTCCTCATGAAATGCACCCTGGCATATAACTTGCCATCTTATACCTCGGTATTACTCTACATAATACGATCATTCGGTAACCGGAACCATCGTCCATGTAATGATGAAAAGGTAATCCCAATGAATCACCACGGATTAATACTCAATACCACGGGAAAGTAAAAGTGTAAGGATAAGCGCCTCTTATGAATCGAAAACAACACGTAATAAATACAAAACGCCTGGGTGAGGAACATCTTCCCCCTTCAATTTCAAACAAGCAGGCTTTCATTTCAAATAACATCGGTGTACTCGCGACATCGGTCTTCCGTACATCATTGGCCATCCAGCGATACACTGATCTCATTACAGAACAACAAAACCGTCTGAATGCCATCATGACAGCCATTGACGACGGTATCCTACTATTGGAGAAGGATGGAACACCCATTATTCAAAACGAAATGGGTGCGAAATATTATCAAAAACTCTGCAAATGCGATGACCGTTGCGTGCTCCACGACACGATCAGGCAAATACATGTCGAGGTCCAAAATTATTCCCCGGTTTTCTTAGTTTAGGGTCAATATTATTCC
>CAZYTI010000334.1:0-5543 GCA_964650065.1 uncultured bacterium | reverse complement strand
ATATCAGTGGTCCATCCTGTTTGATCATTTTTAAATTCGGGAGTTTTTAAACTTTACAAAAAAACGTTTGACTTTTAATAAATTTTTTATTATTATTTTCGACTCATCGGGATAAACCAAAACAGAGGAATGATTGTGAACCATCGTTTTACCAGGACGAATTTTTGGAACATGCACATGCTTATGGCTATGTCTATGGCTATGTCCATGGGAGGTATTCCATAATTCGATCTTGGTGAATGAGATTAATAAAATATCAAAACCTTCTCTAAATACCGAGAAGGTTTTTTTGTTTGCATAATTCAAATAAATAAGATACTTTCAATGTAGAAAAGTTAAGAGATAGTAGCATGATTAATCATTTCTCTGTGTTCTCTGTGGTTAATTTTTAAAAATACACATTATAGATAAGAGAGGATCGACATGATTGAACACAAAAAAAACAGCGAATTTGCCGATGCCGCACTGAAATCTATCAGTGCAGAGAAAACGAAAATATCTGTTGTGAAATTGAATACCATGAAAAGAAAAGGGAATCCCGTGGCCTGGGTGACGGCCTACGACCTGCCCTTTGCCTATGCCGCCGAAACGGCCGGGGTCGACATGATCCTCGTGGGCGATTCCGGGGGCATGGTCCAATTGGGTTATCGGACGACCAATCCCGTCACTATGGATGAAATGATCCTTTTAGCCAGCTCTGCAAGGCGTGGTGCACCCAATACTTTTTTAATCGGAGACATGCCCCAGGGATCCTATGAGCCCTCTGAACGGGATTCGGTGATCAATGCATTGCGATTCATCAAAGAGTCCGATTGTGATGCCGTCAAGTGTGAAGGGGGCAAGCGGATTGCGAAGCAAGTCAGAGCCATGGTCGATGCCGGGATCCTGGTGATGGGACATCTTGGATTGACCCCCCAGAGCACGCCGTCATTCGGGGGATATCGTGTCCAGGGAAAAAGCAGGCGTAGTTTTGAAGAAACACTCCAGGATGCCTTTGCGTTACAGGAGGCAGGGGTCTTTGCCATTCTCCTGGAGGCCATGCCCTCTGAGCCTGCGGGACAGGTTGCCAAACAGTTGGATATTCCCGTCTATGGGATCGGAGCCGGAAATCAGGTCGACGGTCAGCTCATCATCATGCATGACTTGATGGGATTTTATCAACCTTTCAGGCCGTGGTTTGCCAAATGTTATATACCACAAGTCGCTCACGACTTCGTCGATTACCTGGACAGTCTGGAGGATATCAGGCAAGTAGGCCGTGAACATCGTAAAGACGGTTTACTGGTCCTGGCTGAGATGGCAGTCGTTAAGTATATTAAAGATGTCAGAAGCAGCGTGTTTCCCGGTGAGGAATATGTTTATCCCATAAAAGAGAACGAATTGAATGCAGTCATGGCCTCCAAGTACTGGAAGGAATAGCTGACATAGGATAATGAGGTTATGAGGTTAAAACGAATCCAACATTCCCACATGCCCGGCACTTCCAAAGTGCCGGGCACGTTTCTATGTGAGGTACATTCATGCTCTGACCCAACCGCATCCAAATCATCTTGACATTCTACCCTTCCTTCCCTATATTTTCTCTTACTTATTTATTTAAAAATGTTCATTCTCAGAACCTGTGTTCCATGATGTGTGACTGTGTGAACACACTCATATGGTTATCGAGCTAAATCAGGCGATCCCACATTAAAAGCCTCTAAAGGTTAGAGGTACAAGGGATTAGGAGATCCTTCTCCCGACGAGTCGGGATCAGGATGACAATTATTTAAAAATATGAACCGTTTGCACACAATTTCCGTACTCGGGACACCATTAGCCATGGAAGCTTAGCTTCCGGTATTATTTCCTTCCCAAGTACAACTTGGGAAGGAGGTTGTCTAAAAAGGCAAAGAGAATAAACTCATTTTAACAAATAAACCGGAGTATCAAATGCCAAAACTATTCCGATTAAACATCATGCCGGTCCTCATATTATTTTGCATGGGACCGATCCTCATTTTTACCTGCGGCACTGAACCGGATGAAGAAGATGAATCCGACGGTCTGACCTGGATCGAGTACGCAGGCGACGCGGTCGATGCGACGATCTACTACGTTTCACCTGCCGGAGATGATAATGCCGATGGGAAAAGTGAGGCGGCACCATTCCGGACCATTGCGCGCGCGATTCAGGCAATCCATCCCGGAGGAACTATCCGCATACTTCCCGGTACATACAGCGAAGCCCTGGGCATTGAATTCTGCGGGGTTGAAGCTGCAGTGATCACCATCTCCGGATACAAAGGCATCCCGGTGCTGGACGGCAAAGACAGTGAAGTCATGGGCTTCTTCCTGGAAAACTGTAAAAATTTCATCTTCCATGATCTTCAAATCGAGAATTACACGGATATTGGCATCGGAGTATCCAAATGTACGGACATGGTGCTCCATGACCTCATTGTCAGAGAAAATGGACATGCGGTGCAGCTCAAAACTTGGGAGCTGGAGGGGTACGGTATCCACGTCGAAGAATCGGAAGAAGTGGTCATTTCAGACAATGATGTTTCTCGAAACGGTCCCGATCCCCAGATAATCCCCAACTATTTGATGGGAACCGGCATCAACACCTATGCCAACCGGAATGTTCTCATTCGCAATAACACCTCCCATCACAACATCGGCGGGGGTATTCTGGTGGAAGACAGTTACGACGTGCTGGTGGACAGCAATGAAGTGTATGAGAATGATCTGGACGCATCGATCGATGAATGGTGGGACGGGGGCATCTGGCTGGACGGCGGAGCCGACATCACAGTACGCGCCAATATCTTCCGGGATAATCTGGGCCCAGGCATCGAAATCAGTAACGAGGACTTTCAAAATCCCACCGGCTATGTCCTGGAAAACAACATCAGTACCCGCAATTATTACGGCATTTTCATATGGAATTTCGGAACCAACGACTGGCCCGCTGCCAACATTATCCAAAGATCGGGCAACCAATTCACCGACAACAGCCGTCAGAATGTATGGATCGTAGATTGGTATTGAGGAAGGGAAATCGGTATTCGGTAATCAGTGATCGGTATTCGGTAATCAGTGATCGGTATTCGGTAATCAGTGATCGGTGATCGGTAAAAAAAGTAAACGGTGAACAGTGAACGGTAAACGGTGGGTGTCAATATTTTTAGAAATATGAATGTCTCCGTCACATCTGAAGTGGCGAGGATTTATTCACCTGTGTCCCGAGTATAACTCGGGACACAACTAACCATGGAAGCTTAGCTTCCAATCTTATTCCCTTTCCAAGTGCAACTTGGGAAGGAGGTCAATAAAAAACCCCGAATATCTTTCATTCGGGGTTTTTTAATTTTAAAAATGGGTTCACCCATTTTTAACAACAAAATCCTTCATAAAGTCCGTCAACGCCTGAATGCCTTCCAAAGGCATGGCATTGTACATGGACACACGAATGCCTCCCACGGAACGGTGGCCTTTCAGGCCTCCGAATCCGGCCGCCAGACCATCGGCAATAAATTTAGCCTCCAGGTCCTCGGTCGTCAGGCGAAATACGGCGTTCATAATAGACCGGCTGTCTTCTTTCACGGGACAGCGGAAGAATTCCTTATTGCCTTCGATGGTTCCGTAGAGCAGTTCGCCCTTCTCCTTGTTCACCTTCTCCACGGCATCCAGTCCACCCAGACTCTTCACATACTCTAACACCAGTTTCAGGATGTAAACCGAATAGGTCGGTCCCGTATTAAACAGAGAATCCTTCTCGGCGTGGGTCTTGTACTTCGTCATGGTGGGGATATCATCTTTACCCTTTTCCACCAGATCATCCCGAATGATCACGGCCGTGACACCCGAGGGTCCCAGATTCTTCTGTGCTCCGGCGTATATCAAACCGAACCGATTGATATCGATCTTTTTGGACATGATATCGCTGGACATATCTGCCATGAGGGGAACATTGCCCGTATCAGGAAAAGTCATCCACTGAGTTCCGGCAATGGTGTTGTTGGACGTGATATGAACATACCGGGCATTGGGATCGAGACTCAGATCTTTGGGGACATAGGTAAAATTTTCGTCCTCGGAGGATCCGGCCACGTTAACGTTTCCAAAAAGTTTACCTTCTTTGATGGCCTTTTTGGACCAGGCGCCCGTATTCACATAATCACCGGTCTGGCCTTCGCTTAAGAAGTTCATAGGAATCATGTAAAACTGGGTACTGGCGCCTCCCTGAAGCAGAAGCGTTTTATAATTATCCGGGATATTGAACAATTCCCGCATCAGAGACTGGGCCTCGGCATGGATCTCAGCGTACTGTTTCGATCTGTGGCTGAGTTCCATCACTGCCATGCCGGTTCCCATATAGTTGGGTAAATCGGCTTTCATTTTCTCCAGAACCGGCAGGGGAAGTGTTGCCGGACCCGGATTGAAATTCCATATACGATCAGCCATGATTGATTTCCTTATCCTGTTTATGTGTTAAAGTTTTCAAGAATATCCACAATAATATCACCGATACGCAGGAGATTCTCCTTGGATGATGCGCCCAGGTGGGGTGTCATCTGCATATTGGGGGCTTTCAAAAGGGGACATTCGGGAGGCGGCGGATCGGAATACCAGACATCATTGGCATAAGTACGAATTTTCCCGCTCTCCAGGGCAGCGACGACGTCTTCTTCGATGGCACATTTCCCACGACCCGTATTCACGATGACCACACCATCTTTCATCTTGGCTATCGTATCCTTGTTGATCATCCCCCTGGTTTCATCGGTCAGAGGTGTATGGAGGGATAGATAATCGGCCTGAGCCAATACTTCGTCAAAAGACTTCATCTCGGCCATATCGGATTGATCCACGTATTTGTCATACGCAATGACTTTCATGCCAAAGGCCAGAGCCCGTTTGGCCACTTCCGTGGCAATTCGTCCAATGCCAATGAGACCCAGTGTCTTCCCCATGAGTTCTGTACGCTTCAGTTGTTTTTTCTCCCATTTCCCTTCGGCCATGGTGTTGTGTCCCTCAATGAGGCGGTTGGGAACGGCTAACATATGGGCGAAGGCCAGTTCCGCTACAGCCACACTCGACGCGGCCGGCGTATTGTGTACGGTGATGCCTTTTTCCTTGGCATATTCACGATCCACATTGTCCAGACCGACTCCACCGCGGATAATGAGCTTCAGATTGGGTGCTCCATCAATGTATTCTCTGGTACATTTGGTTTTGCTGCGGATGAGCACCACATCGGCTTCGGGTACCTGGGACTTATCTTCTGTGACTTCCCCTAATTTCTTCAATCGATCGGGTAATGATGGATCGAATGCATCCGAAATAAGAATCTTCATAAATTAATCTTTCTCATATTGTGACGGTTAAATGATGTTATTATTCAAATAGTTCTATCCATCTGGGATGATTCAAATTTCGTAATTGAAAAATCATCAATCCAACATATGGACGACGACACCGCTCCTTAACTTGGGTTCAAACCAGGTCGACTTGGGCGGCATGACCTTGCCCGCATCGACCACGGATAAGAGTTGATG
>CAZYTI010000333.1:0-5551 GCA_964650065.1 uncultured bacterium | reverse complement strand
GTGACCGTTGCACTGAAATTGACCGGGCCGTCGGCGAATCCGAATATTTCAGAAATCAGAATAATCTCCGGAGGCGGATCTGCTGAAAAGTAGTTTTCTAACGTGCGTTTTCCATCCGCATCGATGGTTAATTCATTCCAGGCAGTCATGGGAACATTTAAAATGGTGTCGAGGTTGTGTTGATTATTCGAAACCCAGTTAAATAGTGTTTTATAAACCGGAGGTGTTATTCTTCTTAACGATAATTTGAATTCCCTGAAGGTCGCATTTCCGCCGCTCACCAAATCGTGTACGCTAACCTGAATGTCCATTAATTGGGTGGATTCGATTGAATAACCTCCCAGGTCGACCCCGGCCCCTGCCATTTCGGCGGCCAAATCCACCGGGTCATTACTGGTGTAATTGGACCCATCGGTATTCACATTGCCGGTACGTTGGATTTCTAATGTGATGGTTAAATTTTGTCCCTGCCAACTGACGAGGTTGCATTGTAATTGTAAAAAGATCAAGGCGAATAAACCTACAGCTAAAATGAAGACACGCTTCTTCATGATTTATTCCTCCAACTCGTATTCTATCGTTTTATTATATACCAAACCCAAGCCCGAGAGAAAAGGTGTTTTGTTTGCCGATGGTCACATCACCATTGAGATGAACAAAACCCAATTTCAGATATCCTCCTGCTGTGAAACGGAATTTTCCTTCGCTCTCTAACTCCAGGGCAATTTCTTGAGTGATATCTTCGGCCTGATAAGTATAATTCACGTTCATGGTTGCACTTTCCAGGGCCGCTCCTCCATAGACCGTTAAAAAGGAGAATGATTTACTGATCTGTAAACCATAAGTCAAGGCCTTGGTGGAGAGATAATCTCCCACATCAAAAGTTTGATAGAAGAATCCGACAGAAAGGTCTACGGGAAACAGGGGGATGTACTGACTGATACTGTGCTGAGCACCAAATCCAAAAAGTTCGATCTTACCCAGTGTTTCACCACCTTCGCCAGGTATTTCAAAGGCGAAAAATCGGACTCGGGCTACCGTGCCGAAAACAGAACCGATTTCGAGTTGAGGAATGGCAAAGGGAACCAGATCACCCTGCAGCTGTCCGCCGGGGAATTGAAAGCTCAAACCCTGTTCACCTTCTAAAAGCGTACCCTCTCCACCGAAAACGGTTGCGGTCTCGACCGGGTCCTGTGGATAGGGTAGAGGTGGGACTGCCATGTAGGTGAGGGATTCATCGGGTATCATGGTTGCCATTCCTGTCAATCCGAAATAGAAGTGAAGACCCATAGAAGGAATTCGAGCCGTTCGATACAGACCGGCGTTTATATTATTCGCGAATGCGTTGACAAAGGGTTGAAGGTAACCCTTTGTATTATCTCCGGTCAAATATTCGATGGTATCTTCGAGCTGTGCATGCGTGTTAGGAATTGTGATGAAAAAGGTGAGTAATATAATAAGACAGAAAAAAAATAGGGACTTCTTCATTCAATCCTCCTTTTACTGAAGCATGTATTGTCAAATTTTTCATGAAACTTTTAACACTACCCTGAATCAAAATCAAATATAATCTGAATAAGGGAATTATGCAACAACAACTTGGCTTATTTAAGGAGTAGACATTTTTTCGATATCATACCCTGTGTATTTATTGTTGATCCTTGGAAGTACAGACGATAGATGTAAATGCCGCTGGGAAACCTGTCGCCATTCCAGGGGATATGATGATGACCAGGGGGTAGGTCTTTACGGATGCATGTTTGTAGCTCAACGCCGGACACGTTGAAAATTTTCAACTCGACCAATCCGCTTTCGGTTATATAAAAAGGAAGATTTGTTATCGTATTAAACGGGTTGGGATAATTTTGCCCCAAAATGAATTGAGTGGGAGTTTCACCATGGGTATCGTTTTGAATCGAAGTTGGGAATTCCGTATTGCATCCCCAATATTTTTTAATGACACCAATGAGATCGCTGGTATCCACTTGGGTATGATAACCGGGATCGGGACCGTGACGAAAGTTGAAATCGTCTTCTTCTGCGTGGGCCTGCCAGAATGGTTCCCAAAGCCAGAGGGCATGGTTCATATCACGCTCCTCAAAAAGTTCCATGAGATCGTCCATGTATTGGGCTGCATTGGGTTCCCAGCGCATCAGACCGAATTCATTGACTGCCACGGGTACAGGATAAGTATTCTTAAAGTCGTCGATGGGAGACAGTAACTGTACCAGCCAGTTTCGGTTGAACAGATCTAACTGATCGTCCCAGTCTGCATCGAAAATCCCAGGATATGATTTCGAGAGGGGAGGCAGTTGGTGGGTATAGACATACGGTTGGTATTGATGCACGGTATAGACCGTTCGAGAATCATCGATTTTTTCCATGTGTTGCAACCAATCGACAGCACTATAGCCATTCCCTCCGATGAGAACAGGTGTGTCGGGATCAACCTCTCGTATGGCTGTGACAATTTGAGGATAGAATTGATTCCAATCGTATAAAGATCCACCATACTCGGAATCAAACTCATCGGGATCCCAAATATCCAGGGGATCATTGATGGGATGGCTACCCACTTCATTGGAATTGGGTTCGACCATCAAATCGTAACCTACAACTGTGGGATTGTTGCGGTAACGTTGGGCAGTATACTGCCACATATCGGCCCAGGCATCCTGGGCTTCCTGATTTTGCCATACATTATCATTTAAGTAGCTATCATCAAACCAATCTCCGACTTCATCCCATAGAAAGGTAAACTCGCTTCTCCCCGGACCTGTTCGGCAACTGATGACTGAATACATGTGGGCTCGTGCTATCATGGCGACCAGACTGTCCAGATTGTTCTGAACATCCAAATCCAAGACATACGGCGGCGATTCGGTAAAAAGACCTGGGTGAGAAATATTTACATAATTCGCACCCCAGGCAGCCAATCGATTGAAGTCTTCTTGAAAATAGGGAGGGCCCAATGGACCCGGACCCATAAATTCAGATCCATCCAATTCCATATATACACGTCGCTGATGGATGTTGGCACCGCGGAGTTGGGTTGTTCCCGTCCAGAGCGACCATTTATCAGGTGCATTTTTTTTGGGGATTGCTCCTATCGATTGACTCATCCACAAGCAACAAAATAAAATAATGCAGTGAAAAATAGATGTTTCACTTTTCCTATAAATTTTTTTCGGTTTAATTTTTTGTCTCCGGCCTATTATTCATATTTTAGCTTTGATAAATAAGTTGTACCAAATATCATTCCTGAGAATGTTCAACTGACAAAAAATTAAATGGTACAGTAATTGCAAATTAAACTGTATAGATTTTCGGACATTTGGCTAAAGACAATAAATATATGATAATGTCGATGCTTGGAAACATCATATTGCGCCAATATGAGCTAAAAATGGCCGAAAATTTGCCAGATTAGGGTTTGAGGGGAATCATGATATTTCTTACTTGTCTGCCTGTGCAGTATTTTCTGCTCTCGAGACAATAATTCCCCCATATTATTTTTTTCCCAACAGAAATGGATGAGGATTGATCATCCTCATCCTATTTAGAGAGTCGTGAATTTGGAAAAGAGACCATACAGAAAAAAAATTTTAATCGTCGATGAAAATCGAAAAATGGGGAGAACCCTTCAAAAGATATTTGAACAAAACGGTTACCCTGTACACAGAGTCGAATGTGGAAAAGCCGCCCTTCAGGTTGTCGAACATGATGAAATAGGAATTGTATTCCTCGATTTTAGGTTGCCCGATATAAACGGGATCGAAGTCTTAAAACGAATGAAAGATGCGAAGACATCCATGACAATCATCATGATGTCTATCAACGGTGCGATACAGAGGGCAGATGAAGCGACGGAATTGGGGGCGTATGATTGGTTACAAAAACCGATCGGCAAAGAAAGCGCTCTGGCAACCTTAAATGAAATTCTGAAGAGGGTAAATGATCCGAACGCAAAGGACCACCACCAGTCTGAAATGAAAGACAAGTATAACCTGGTTGGGGCGAGTCGTGCTCTCAAGCAAATCTGTGAGATTATCGATAAAGTAGCATCCCAGAATACCACCGTACTGATTTCGGGTGAAAGCGGAACAGGAAAGGAAATGGTGGCCTATGCGGTCCATTTGAACAGCAACCGGGCCGATATGCCCTTCATTTGTATAAACTGTGCTGCCGTTCATGAAACCCTCATCGAGAGCGAGCTGTTCGGGCATAAAAGGGGTTCATTCACAGGGGCCTATAACACGAAAAAAGGCAAGTTCCAATTGGGGGATAAGGGGACGCTCTTCTTGGATGAAATCGGTGACCTCTCTGCCAATGCCCAGGCCAAATTGCTGCGCACCATCGAAACGGGTGAGGTGGAAATGTTGGGCACGGAAGAGGTCGGAAAGGTCGATGTTCGTATCATCTGTGCCACCAATAAGAATCTCAACGAATTGGTCCACAAAGGATCCTTTCGAGAAGACCTGTTGCACAGGATCAATGTCATTCGAATCCATCTTCCCCCACTGCGGGAAAGACCTGATGACATTCTGCCCCTGGCCCAGCATTTTTTGGAAATGTTCTGTGATCAAATTGAGGTCGAACAAAAGAAGCTGACGATGAGCGCTGAACTAGCCTTGCTCTCAAGTAATTGGCAGGGGAATGTTCGGGAATTGAGAAACGTCATTGAGAAGATCACAATTCTTGTGGACTCCCATGTGGTAAACAGCCATCACATTTCACAATTCATTACATGTCCCGATTCGGTGAACGATTTGTATAAGGCCAAAACCTTTAGACAAGCCAAAAAATGTTTTGAAAAAAGTTATATTACCCATGCATTGTGGGAAAACGAGTGGAATATATCCAGGACGGCTGCTGCATTATCACTTCCGCGGTCGTCTTTGTATGAAAAAATTAAGGAATACGATATAAATAGGGATCCGGGAAACCAGACAGTCTGCCATATGTGATTGGCTGGAAAACCGGACAATTTTTAATTAGAATACCCCCTAATTGAGCTTGAAATCAATGGGTTAGGGGGAATATTCACTCTTGGCATGGAAGTTGTAAGTTAAATTTTGTTAAACTTAAATCTTAATAATTAGAACAATAGCACCCAGTTTTTAGCCAAAGGAGGGATAGGGTCATGAAGTTGTTGCGAACGGTTATTTGTACACTAATTTGTTTCATCCTATTTTCACCAATCATCAATGCACAGACTTTCGATGCATCTAATGTCACCTTGGATGACAGATGGGCCTATGGTCCATCGTACGGGGTAGAGGTATTAACCACGTGGGACCACGGAGGTGGCGCCCAAGATTATGTCTTCATGGGCAATGGTGGCTATTTAGTGTGGTATGAAGTGAGTACACCCACAGCACCGGTGGAGGTTGCTAAGGTAGGCATTATGGAGCCCCTTTGGGCCATTGCCGTCGAAGTATTTTCTGCAACAGAGGCTTACATCTATTTAGCTGATGATGCAAGTGGTCTTCGCATTATCAAAGCCACTTGGGCCGCAGGTCCGGTTTATACGTTAGCAGAGGTGGGTAGT
>CAZYTI010000332.1:0-5578 GCA_964650065.1 uncultured bacterium | reverse complement strand
CAAAAACATGGAGTGATGATTATACCGGAATTATTGGCCTTAAGGTAACCGATAATCACCAAGCAACGGACACCGATGAAACAACTGTGACAGTTCAGAATGTCACGCCAACAGCAAATATTGATAATATAGAGCAACCGAATCCTCATTTCAAACTTCCCGGAGAAGTACTCACATTTACTGGTAATTTCACAGATCCTGGTTATTTGGATTCTCATACATCATCTTGGGATTTTGGTGATGGTCCTAATGAGCCAGGGGCATTAACTGAAGAGAATGAACCTCCGGATGCCACAGGCCAAGTCATAGTTACTCATAGTTATCAGAATTCGGGAATATTCAATGTCACTCTCACAATAAAGGACGACGATGAAGGAGGAGGAACTGATCAAATGGAGATAGAGGTGTTATCGGGAGCGCAGGCAATATATGTCATTGATGATTACATACAAAATCTTGATGGAGATGCCTTTAATAAAAATCCGGTGCAAAAGAAGAGTGTTTTTTCAAAAAAGTTAGGTGAAGTCACTCAAAAAATCAATGAAGAAAATTATCAGGAAGCGATTGATAAATTAACAAACGACCTTCGAGCGAAGATGGATGGATTTTTTGGAGGACATCCGAAAAATGATTGGATAATAGATCCCGATGCACAAGAAGTGCTTCTGACTCAAATTGATGCTCTGATCGAATACCTTCAATCGCTATTGGATGAATTGACAAAACCGTTTGTATCAAAATTTGATCGCGAATTGCCCAATCATTTTCGATTATTCCAAAATCACCCCAACCCATTCAATCCTGAGACGAGAATAAGCTATACCATTCCGGAACAAACTAATGTCACTTTGAAGATATACAACATCGCCGGTGAGAAAGTGGTTACTCTTGTAGATACACAGATGAATACCGGACATCATTCTGTGAACTGGAATGGAAGGGACAGCTTGGGCAGGCTCGTTTCCGGAGGAATATACTTGTGCAGGATTCAGGCCGGAACTTCTACTCAGACGATTCGGATGTTGTTGATGAAATAAGTTCAGACACACACATTGAAAATTCAAAAATCATTTATCAAGGCCCGTGAAAGCGGGCCTTGTTTTTTACCTACAGATGCATAAAAAATCTCTCAATCTCTCGCAGTAGGTCTTGAATAGTTGGAGCTTTGCATTCTATTACAATTTTAAGCAATTTTCAATTATAATATTCATTACATTTAATATAAGAAATGATCCCCTGATCATAAGGTCTTCATTCAGAACTTTGATATGGATAAAATCAGAATGTTTAGAAAATGTTCTGATTTAACAGCACGAAAATCCAATTCATGATTTAAAATTAAGATCGCCTACTTTAAACTTGATTCAGTGATTGTACTTTTGTATCTTGAATTTGATAAGATGGTGGAAACATCAATAAAATTATTAGATGGATATTCAAGATATAATAAAAGCCGTTGACAAGAATAGAGTCAACGTCACTAATCATGCAAGGGATGAAGCGAAGAATGATTCATTGACTTTAGATGAAATTCTTACATCTACCTGTAACGGTGAAATCATTGAAGATTATCCCGATGATAAACCATTTCAGAGTTGTCTGATACTAGGGAAAACGTCCAATTATGATCCACTACATAGTGTATGGGCATATGACTCTTCAACAAAAATTGCCGTGTTAATAACTGTCTATCGTCCAGATCCTGAACTGTGGATCAATATGAAAAAGAGGAAGATATAATGAAATACGTAAAAGAGTGTCCCGTTTGTGGAGGAGCTGTGGTTGAAAAAGAAGTTAAAGAAGTTTTATCTGGTGGAATTAATACAGCATTTATCAAAGTAAAGGCAGGTGTATGCCTCCATTGTGGTGAAAGATTATATACACCAGAAACAATTAGAAAATTTGAGGAGATTGAAGCTAAACTTAAAAGTCAGGATACATCTGAATTCCATCCTATCGGTAAATCTTTTCAAGTTGCATAGTTGAGGAAGCTGAAAATATTATAGTCAAATAGGATTTTGTTCCAAACGACCACACATACAATTGGAACATTTAGAAGTGGTACCTGCAAAATGAATCCACAATCCGACATCAAAGTCTTCATTTCCCATCGGGAATCCACCTGTGGTGAATGCGGTGAAGATTTGGGACACAAGGCCTGGATTACTTTAGAGAGAGATCGTGGGGCATTGTGCTTGTCCTGCGCAGACCTCGATCATCTCGTCTTCCTGCCATCAGGGGATGCAGCCCTCACCCGACGTTCTAAAAAACACTCGACTCTCTCTGCGGTTGTGTTGAAGTGGAGCCGTGCACGAAAAAGTTATGATGAAGCAGCCATTCGCCTTGCCGTCATCGCCCATCTTCGTCACAGGGAAACCGAATACGATACACTGCTTTCAAAAGGATACGACAGGAGCAGTGCCAGAGCACTGGTAGAAGAAACGATATATACCATACTCGATCAATGGGAAGCAACGTGACATCCGACAAATCCGAAATCATTCGGAAAAAATACAAATATCGAAGACTCATCATGAGCGGCAAAATCAAGTTGCCACACCGAGAAGCTGTTCAGCTGTTGGGGCCCGACTGCGCCTATCATCTCTATTCGGTTTCAGATCTGAAAAAGAAACCGAAAAAAGCCAGTTAGGGCAAAACCGTACAGGCGCCCCTGAATCCTCAAATCATCGATGCCGGTTTCTTCATTGTGGCAACCAGGTGAACCTGCCGGCGACATGGTATTCGGGTTCGAAGGTGGGACATGGGTGAGAATAATTAAAAATTAAGAATTATGAATTAATAATTGAAAATCATCTTTAAATACTCATGGCTGTTTAAAGAAAGAAAACCGGTTTATTTTCAACCAGCAGCCAGTAACCAGTGACCAGCAACATGATAAAGAATGAGAAAAATTTTGGCAAAAGATTGGTACAGCAAATGCGGCCTCAACTGCGGTCGGTGTCCATCTTATAAAGGAAATCTTCTCACCGATGAAGACCGGCAGCGATGCAGCGATGCGTGGAAAAAATATTTTAATTTTCGTATCAGTCCTGAGAAGCTGCGTCTCTGCGATGGTTGTCAAACACCGGATGAAAAAAGACCGGTCCGTTACATCAACTGCACTGCGCGGAAATGTGCCGTTTCCAATGCCTTCGAGACCTGTGCCGTTTGTTCCCATTACCCATGTGATGAAGTATCCAAATACTGGCTGACAACGAATAAAATTCAGGAAATGACCGACCGTCTCGGAAGCCAGATACCGGAAGATGAGTACCTCGCCTACCTGGAACCCTTCGAGGGTCAGATGCATTTGGATGCGATACGCGCCACACTCGATCCACGAGAGATTCAAGACGTGAAGAAGGTGTCCTTCAAACCAAAAATTTTGGATTTTCCCGATGATCTACCTCTGTCATTGGAAGAAATAGACCGATTGAAAAAAATTCATGGTCTTTTATCCGCATTGGAAAGCGCGGACAAAGTATCATACGCAAAACAACTGGACCTGAAAAAAAGACGCCAGCACATCATCAAAATTTTATGGGCTCTAGGATGTTTCGGAACATTCGACAAAGAAGACAAACCTTCCCTCATCATAGACAGTGCGACGTATTCTGAGCAAAAGATACATTCATATCACGCCATTGTTACAGACTACATTCAAACGCTGAAAAAGCATGGGGTAAATTGTGAGCTCGTGCCCATCAATGAAAAGGAATGGTTAACTCCCACCGGTGCATTGAGAAAGAAGCATTGGACTATGAAAATGTCTTTTAGTAAAAAGGCAGGCGATCTGGACACATTGAAATCGCTCACACGGTATGCATCCAAATTGGATGAAAAATATGGCAAGGATGCATTCAGATATTTTTCGCGGGGGGACATGCGGATTTTTAATGAATGCCACGAAGACACGAAGTCACTAAGAAAATAAAAATCAGGTTATGGATAAACAAAAATTATATTCGAAGGAAATACAAAAGAAAGATGCCGACATTGACACTTTAATGCGTTACGCATCGGAGGATGCGGACAGCCTGGACAGTGTTGTTCAAAACTTACGGTCTAAAGTGGACAATATCCGATACAACAGTTACACGATACTTGAAAAAATCAGCGAGACTTCACCCGAAAAATTGTACGATCACTGGGAATTCTTCATCGAACAGCTCAGGAGTACCAACACATTTTATAAATATCAAGCCATCCACCTGATGGCCAACCTGACGAAAATCGATACAGGCAAGAAATTCGATGCCATCTCGGATGAATATTTCAACCAGATACACGACAAGAGCATTGTGACCGTTAATCATCTCATCTTGGCATCTGGCAGAATCATAAAATACAAGCCTTCCTTTCGCAGACAGATTCTCGACATGCTCCTGAATACCGACACGATCAGGCCAAATGCCAAACATAAAGAACTCACCAAGGCCTATGTGATCGAGGCCCTTATGGAGTGTTATTCTGAATTGGAAGATAAATCCATCGTTATTGATTTCGTTCGAAACCGATTGAATAGTGATAGCCCGAAAACCAGGAAAGCGGCAAAAGCATTTCTTGAATCATTATAATCTTTCGTAATCATCCGTGTATATTCGTGGTGAACTAAATTGCTACCCATGGAAACCATACTCATCGATAACCTTAAATTGTACTTTGATGAAGAAGATCGTGAGGCAGCAGAAATCATCCGGCAGGCCTGCGAAAAAAGTATCCAAATCATCCACGATAACTGGGATCTCAAAACACCTAACGATTGCCGATTGTACGTCATGACATCGGGAATGCGATTCATTTTTCAATCCGCGCCCTGGCACTGGATTATCCTCCTGAGTGCCTTCATGCCCATGATGTACTTCCGTGTGAAAAAAATCTGGAACGTTTCCGGTGGATGGGCACAACAGTACGGAAAACGGAGAGCCATCGGCATCAAACCTCCGAGACTTCTGAAATTAGGCGATAGAAGCATTGGAGATCAAGTCTTTGTTCGGGACAACAATGTGAGAAACGAGGTCCGGCGCATCACCTGCCACGAACTGGTCCATGCCTTTACCTCACATCTCAGACTCCCCATGTGGTTGAACGAGGGTCTGGCCATGGTCACAGTGGATAAATTCGAGGGGAAACCCACGGTCAAACAGGAGACCTTGGCGTTTCTCAAACCGGCATCAGAAAATAAAGACCCGGGGAGATATCGGAAACTATCCACATCGAAAAGGGAAGCGCTTATATATCATTTCGTTCGGGGGTACTGGATCACACGATATATCACAGATATGCAGCCAGGCCTGCTACAAAACAGTCTCAAGAAGAGACAAAAGAAAATCTCATTAGAAAACAGTATTGCAGAAGCTTTTCAGAAAAATCGTGAAGCATTCTGGGATCAAATCGATGACATCTTGATATCTCATTTCAAATAAATGAGTTCCCTCTAAAAAGACCTGGCATGAAATGTGAGATAAAAATGCCCAATTGTTACAATTGTTCTATAAGGTGTTTCAAACATACTTTTAAATCTCTCATCATTATTCTCTGTATGCTTCTCCAGATTTCATGTTCTTCAAAAGGCGGT
>CAZYTI010000331.1:0-5587 GCA_964650065.1 uncultured bacterium | reverse complement strand
TTATCAAGTCAATGCAAATGGCGGGCAGGGAACCCTCGACCTCATGACTGCCAGTCATGCGCTCGGAAGCATTGTACTTAGAATAAAAATCAATCTAAAGCTTTAAAAAGCTCCACTCCCTGGAAAACGGCACGCTGCTCATCAGCACACCCCCGTTTTTCGTCACCAGCAGGTTGTCACTGGGGTTGATACCGATCCCGTTCTGGGAATTCTTCTTGTCGCCAGTCGGAAGGAGGGTATTCAAGGTATCTACGGTGAGATGTTTAACAGTTTTTGGAAAAGTATCCTCATCCATGTTAAAAATTGCAAAATTATAAACTATTTGCATCTTTTATAATTTGGTTTAAATTAAAAATATACTTACTAACCTGAATAATTCACAAACGCAATGACAAATTGCATTAATTTATTGTTCTTTAATAAATTAATGCAACACTCCCTAATGAGGTGAATTATTCAGGTTATCCCGAATCCCTGCGCAGCTTGCCCCGAATTGCTTGTCGGGGAAGCGCATATTCATGAATAGATCGGGCTACCTAAGGAGATACCATGCCGACTATCATATTCGTTATTTGAATATTTTGAATATATTGAAAATGAGTGGGATAGATTTCAAAAGGAGAAAAATGATGTTTAAAATAAATGATGTTCAAGAGGTTAAATTTGGAGAGAAACGGATGTTCTTAAAAGTGAATGGAAAAGAATACGTATTTCAAATATCAAATATTTCTAAAAAATTAGCAAACGCATCTACTTTAGAAAGAGAAAAATTCGAAATATCACCCTCTGGTTATGGCTTACACTGGCCGTTATTAGATGAAGACTTATCTATTGATGGATTGCTGGGTATAAAACATACTCCCCCAAAAAAGAAAAAAGTTATAATTGAAAAATAACAGGGATGAAGTAAAGTCAACCTTCGAACGGATTTCACACACCCTAAACCCTCAAAAAACTCCACTCCCTCGAAAAAGGTACACTGCTCATCAGCACACCCCCGTTTTTGGTAACCAGCAGATTATCACTGGGATTGATACCGATCCCGTTTTGGGAATCATACAATCCCGGTTCCACACTGAAAGTCATGTTCTCTTCGATGACCGTGTGATCACCCAGTGAGATGAAGGGCGGTTGATGACCCTCAAAGTTCTGCCCGGCCCCATGGGCGGGCCGATGATAGATGTAATCCTGCATACCGTTTTTAACCTGATGCTGATGAATCCTGAAGGCCACCTCTGAACAGGCAACACCCGGTTTCGATTCCTCGACTTGAATTTGGACACAGTCGGATACGATCTGCCACATCTTCTCCTGTTGGGGCGTCCAGGGAGAGATCAAATAATTCCGGTAACCTTCACCACCGTAACCGCCCAATTTAATATCGGTATTCACATAGAGAGGTTCCCCCCTCTTGACTTTATTGTAAAAAAACTGATTGGGATGGGGATAGGCGGTGGAGACGCCTGCTCGTACATAATGGGATGTGACTTCCATGCCCACGGCAGTGTGCGGTTTACCGTCTCTTTCTACATCTTGCATCATCAGATGGATACCGTAGGCCAGGAGCGCCTGTCCGATCTCAAAGTCCGTGGCATCTATACCTCGCTCCAAAATATAATCCCTGGAAAAGGCATGGACCTTGTCAAAATACCGGTAGGCCCTTTGGGTCAATGCGATCTCTTCGGGTCTCTTGATAACGCGCATCTGAAGACAAACATCACTGATGTTCACGAATCGTGCACCCGGGAGTATTTTTCGTATCTTTTCAATTTGTTCGGGATAAAGATGCATGTCCGTGCCGATGGTTTTTCCAGCAAATCCTCTCTTCTTCAAACCCGATAACATCCATTCAAAAAGATCCACCCGTTTACCACGAACGACCTCGCCTCTGTTGGGGAACCCGCCTTCTGCATGGGGGTAGCAGAAATAATATTCATTCTCCGTACACCACCAGGAGGTGATCAGGTCCCGATCGATCCCCGGCGCATACCAGTAGGCCGTATCTTTTTCTTTGACAGGGAAAAAAACCCAGGTCGATCTTTCTCCACTTCCTCTGAAGCATCCCGTGAAATAGACCTTGTTGAGATCCCTTTCAAGGAGGATCGCATCGATGCCTTTTTCGGCAACCCGGTTCTTTAATCTTTTCACCGTATTTTGATACCAACTCAAAGGAAGCCGGTCGATTCCTTTGGGGGCAGGTTCGGGATGATCCGGATTTTGAATCAGCAGACTTTCCGAACCGCCATGGATATTGCCGGAGGAACAGGACAGATGTTCAGCCGCCAAACCGGCCGATGCCAATCCTACACCCATTCGTCTGATAAAATCTCGCCTGGAAAAATGCATACTACCTCCAGAATTTAAACCTTTTATCACGATGTAACTTGAATAATGAATAAATCCCTAATTTACATCACACCCGCTTCCCCAACATTCGGGTTAACCGCTGCAGGGGCTGGGAGATATCTCCGGGATCCAGATGCACATCCAGAATGCTGAAAGCTTCCGTGTATGCCCTGGCCTTTGTCAGGGCATCCTCCAACTCATCTTCTGTATGTACATCGAACCCCTGGCCTGCCCCCAATATCTCTGGAATTCGGCTGTATGCCCAGGGGAGGACATCGTTGAATTTGCCGTCTAACATTGGCCGTTCGGTCCCATACCCGCTGTTGTTTAAAACCAGAACGATAGGATTGAATCCGAACCGTGCGATAGTAGACAACTCCATCCCAGACATCTGAAATGCACCATCACCCACCAGGACCAGTGAACGCAGGTCTGGCCGGGCCGCCTGAATCCCCAGGCTGGCGGGTACGGCAAAGCCCAGTGAAGTATAATACGCCGGTGACATGAATTCCGTTTCACCGGGAATGACCATATCTAAAGCGGCAAACATGGCATCACCGGGATCCGCCACGACGCACGTTTTATCGTCCACGAAAGCATTCAGACGCTCAAATAAATATTGAACAGTCATCTTTTTTCCAGCAGTGGGTCTGGGAGTTTCCTGAGTTGTAACACGGGGAATGGATGTCGTCTCACGTTTTGGGATATCGGACACCAATAGGCCCTGGACAAAATCTTCCAAACGTAAACCGTCATAGTTATGATATCGGATGGAGATGCGTTCGCTGGTTGCATAGATCGAACGTCCCCGTTCGATCCTTGCCGTACAGATGCCCAGATTCACATCGGTCATAAAGGTACCCAGAAGGATGAGGCAGTCGCTGGACTCCACATATCGGGTGATTTCCTCACGGCCCATGGCTCCTTCATAGACTCCGATATAATTGGGATGGTGCTCTGCGATGACAGATTTAGCCAGAAGCGTGGCAACCACAGGGATGCCTGTTTTTTCAACAAACTGCCGAAGCTCTGATTGCAGATTGAAACGCATGAGCTCTATACCTGCTATGACCACGGGTTTCTCCGCACCATTTATGATTGCCACCGCCTCATTGAGGGCCTCGGCCAACACTTTGGGAGGACTGGATTCGGATTCCGGAACGGGTGGTTGACACGGTGGCAGGGGTGCCAATACCATATCCCTGGGTATTTCGATATATACCGGACGTTTATATTTAAAGGCAGCATCCAGGACCCGGTCGATTTCTATACAGGCGTTCTGTGGATTGTTAATCGTGGTGGAGGCCACTGTAAGCTGATTGAAAATTTTAAGTTGGGTATCGAAGTCACGAATTTTGTGGTGAAGCAGTGGATTTTTAATTCGCTCATTGGTCCCAGGTGCACCGCTAATAACCACCACCGGCGATTTCTCGGCATACGCCTGGGCTGTGGCATTGGCAACTTTCAACCCGCCTACCGAATAGGTAATACATACAACACCCAAACCGTTAACCCGGGCATAGGCATCGGCAGCAAATCCGGCCCCCTGCTCATCACAGGTATTAATGATCTGCAATGGGCTTTCTTCTAACTCATGAAACAAACCCAGCACATAATCGCCCGGCACGCCGAAAACATGATTCACACCCAGGTCGATCAATCTTTTTATGAGGTAACCGGCCACTGTCTTTTCATTCATTTTCATTCCTCAAAAAAAATAGTGACTTTGTGGCATTTTATTTTTCAAGGCTAAACATTACCGTATCACTTCTGCCGGACCAATGGGAATACCAATCAGATACCAAATAAGCAAGAGAATGATCCAGGCGATGCCGGTAAAAATGGCATAAGGCAGGAGGAGTCTGATCAAGGTGCCGATGCCTGCATCCTTTTTGTACTCTCTCACCCACCCCAATGCCAAAGGAAAATAAGGATAGAGAGGTGAAATGCCATTGGTCGTGGAATCGCCGAGTCGATAAACGAGCTGTGAAACGGCCGGAGAAATCGGCGGATTCAGATACAAAAACATGGGAACGATGATGGGGGCGAGCATGGCCCACTTGGCCGAACTGGATCCGAGGAACAGGTTCATCACCATGACCAACACGACTGTCACCACCAACAGGGGCAATCCCTGAAAACTCAATTGGTTCAGAAGGTTGGCCCCCGAGATGGCCACGATTCGATCTAAATTGGACCACTGGAAGAAAGCCACAAACTGCGATATCACCAGGACCAGTACAATGAGGCCCGAGATGCCCTTGATACTGGTGACCATCATATTGGGTATATCCGCCAGTTTTTTTATTTTTCCCACTAAAATGCCGTAGATGGTACCGGGAATGGCAAAGAAAAAGAAAAGAATCACGACCATCCCCCTGAAAAAGGGGCCGCGCATGACATCGGGCATAATCTCAATATGGATTACCCGATCTCGATCCAATCTCGTATCTCCTTTGAGCAGATAGAGTCGTACTTTGGCATTCTCTTTCCACTGGGTTTCATCGATGGCATCCAGAACGAGTCTCTGATCTTTCACAACAACGGTATACTGTTTTTGGGTACCTTCATAAGACACTGCCGTTTTCCCGATGAGCCTCTGCAGTTTAGCATCTTTCGGTCGCTCATTTAAAACGATTCTCTGAATTCTGTTGATATCATACCGTAAAACACCGTTCTCTGGAAGCACGGTCAACAGAGAAAAAGCTGTAAACAAGACCAACGCAATCAGGGCCCAAATCAATCCTTTCTTTTCTGCCTTTTTGGTATCCTCGTTGTCTTCGACAATTTCTACATCCTCTTCATATTCTCCGCAGGCGGGCAAAGTGAATCGCTTGCCCACCCAGGCCATGACCACGGCTAATACAAAAACAGAGGCAATCATGAAATAGAGATTAGCCGATGCTCCCACATGAAGATTGGGATCCTCCAGAGCAGCATTGGTAAAACCCGCTAAGAGTACATCGGTACCCCGGGGGATTAAGGTTGCAGTAAATCCGGCAGTACAGGCCGCATATGCCAGAATGATTCCAGCAAGGGGATTCTTCCCGATCTTTTTGAATGCCACCGCCGCCAAGGGGGGAACCACCACGATTCCGGCATCGGATCCCAGATTTCCCATAATCCCAGTAACGACAATCACGGGCAGAATCAGGAAATCGGGAACACGGGTCATGCGTCCCAAGAGGGTTTCCATGAGTCCTGAATGAACGGCCAAGGAGACACCGGCTAACATGACCAA
>CAZYTI010000330.1:0-5594 GCA_964650065.1 uncultured bacterium | reverse complement strand
CCTCAGCATCGATTACCTAGGAATCCACTCCACTGGGAAAACAAACCCGAAACCGATGGTCCATGGCTTGATTATCAAAGGTCGTCACGATGTCCAGACGTGGGCTGCCTTTCCTGAGTGTAATCCTGGACTGAATGGGCAATACAACGAGTTCTTCACTCCGTTGGCGTTTATCGGTGGTCAAAGATTTGGGAACCTTCATTTCTATCTCCACACGAAACGTCGTCCGGAGTTCACCATCATCTTCCACACTCATACGGGCAGCACATCCCATGGAGGAAATCTTCCGATTCACCAAGGGAGATATGCGGGTCCAGGGATCTCCGGCTTCAGCATCGTCTTCGAAAAAATGACAGCCATAAAAAGTGCTTCCTGTTTTCTTCTGCGTCAGATCAAAAGTGCCGTTGGTATTGAATTTTACTTTAAGGAACTCATTTTCCATGGTATCATTCGCCGTGCACAGGGATCCGTGGTTGACAAGCTCTCCCGCTTTGGATCTCACGATGAATGTCCGGTAACCCGATGCAGGGACGTCTTTCAACTCCAAAAGCAATTTGAAGCGGCGGGTATAAAACGGCATCGGTATATCAAAAGGATTCATCACATTGGAACCCCAGGCCTTCCTGTCCAAAAGCTGAAAAGTGATTGGAGCGGAGGTTTCTGCGTCAAAGACTTCCAGGGCCTTGTGTTTGGGCTCATCAGGGAAATCGATCTCCACCTCGACAATTTCCGATCGGACATAATTCAGGGAATTGAAGGCGATCACAGCGACATCCCCTTTATCTCTATCTCCCAGGTCAATTTGTTTGGCCAGAATCCCAAACGCCTGATTGGTCAAGACTTCACCGATTTGCTCGACCTGTCCCCAGCGAAAGATCATGTCCTTGTGAATTTGATCCATACTCACCCCGGTAATACTGTCGTGGGGATGATTGGTCAAAAGATGTTTCCAGGCCATCTCCAAATAAGGTGTCGGATATGGCTCCCCCAGAAGGTACGTAAAACTCGAAAAGGGTTCCGCCCATTTCTCCAGCAGCGTCTGCATTTTACTATTGATCTGCTTTTGATAGAGACGGGTGGACATATTGTCCTTGAGGAATCGGTTAAACCAGTTGTCCTTGCTGGGCCGTCTTCTTTCTCCTTTGAGTACCTTGAGCTTGGACCAGTCCACCGCCCTTTTTATCTTTTCGATGACTGCTGGAAACGAACTGTGATAATAGGTGTCACCGGTCTCTTGACGATTGCAATAATCGATGATCTTCACCGTGTTGGGATGGGGAAATACACTGTCCATGCCATCCATGACGATGAGGTACGGCGTGGTAGCATCACCTCCCACATCTGTTTTGATGTTTTTCATGCCCTCGTCCAAGAGATCGGTGTTGAAGATATCCAATGAAGTCGATTCCAGGACTCGATAATCCAGATCTCCTGTATGAGAATCACAGCGCCGATAGGGAAGCATACCCATCTCCCAACGGTACAGGCCATCGAAACGGGCATCCTTAAACATGGTGGCGCGGAAGAGATGAAGCCAAAAAGAAGCGCGGCTGAATTCCGCACTGAGCCTCAGCCCTAAAATCTGCGTTCCGTCGGCCGCTTCCAATATATATTCTGTATCACACTCCTCCACGGTGATTCCTCTGTAAAACATCATGCCGTCAATCCCAAAACCCGCATATATCTGGGCGATCTGGGAAAGTTGGCCATAGGAAGTCGGGGTATAACCAACCTTCATCACCCGTCCGAATTCGGAACCGATTTTATGCCCCCGCATCAGGTTTCGTACGATGGCTTCCCCGCTCACCGTATTCATCTCAGGCAGGGTATACCAGGGGCCGACCAGGATTCGATCCTGAGAGATATGCTTTTTCAACACCTCTTTTTTCTCGGGTCGAATTTCCAGGTAATCTTCCAAAGGGATGGTCTGAGAATCGAGGTGGTAATGTTTATATTCCGGATATTTTTCCAACAATGCCAACAACCAGTCTATCAGTTCCACCAGGTGGGTACGGGTTTCCTGGGACGGATAGCGCCATTCCCGATCCCAATGGGTATTGGAGATGACATGAAATTCAAAGCTTTTCGGCATAATATTTTTCTCCAGATTAATATTTTTCTCAATAACTAGTTTTCAATGCATTGTTATATCGTTAAAGAGAAAAATATTAGATAAGCGACTTGATGACATCCACTGCCGTTGCAGCATCTGCCGCATAGCCATCGGCACCAATTTCATTGGCAAAGGCATCGGTCAGCGGTGCTCCTCCAACAATGATCTTGACCGAAGCTCTCAAATTTGCCTCATCGATGGCCCGAATGGTATCATTCATATTCATCATGGTGGTGGTCAGGAGTGCGGACAGACCGATGACCTCTACCCCACCGTTCTGAACACTCTGTACAAACTGATCGGGAGAAACATCCACGCCCAGATCAATCACTTCAAATCCACCTCCCTCCAACATCATGCAAACGAGGTTTTTTCCAATATCGTGCAGATCTCCTTTCACCGTACCCACAGCCACTTTGGCCACGGGTTCCACACCCGTTTCTGTAAGTAATGGCTTAAGAATGGTCATACCTGCTTTCATGGCACGGGCTGCAATGAGGACTTCCGGCACATAGAACTCATTGTTCTTGAAGCGTCTCCCCACTTCTTCCATGCCGACAAGCAGCCCCTTATTTAATATCTCCCGGGGTGTCGTGCCTTCCTGAATGGCTCGATTCATATGTGTTTGCACATCATCCGCTTTTCCATTGATGAGACTGTTGGATAATTGTTCTACTGTCGACATATTCCTTCCTTTCGAATGTGGTTACTTGATATTGCATTGATCAGAAGCCAAATGAGACGGTAAACCGGTTCACACCTCCCATGATCTCACCAAAATCGCCATAGGCGTAGTCTATACTTCCGTCCACGCCGAGTAGAGACTGGCGGAGACCTGCACCAAAGGACCATTCTCCCAGATCGGAATTCATGCGATAGCCACCCCGAAGAAAAATGCGGTCGTAAAAGGCATACTCCAGACCAAAATTCATCCGCTCCGTATTGTCTGTGGGATGGACCAGATCTACAGCCACGGTCAGCCGGTTCATATTTCCATGGATCACATCATCGGACAATCCGACTTTAAACATAAGAGGCATTCGAAATTTATCCCGCAGCATCCTGATATCGGGACCAAAATGTTGAGCGCACACTGAAATTCGCATGTAATGAAAGCCGGTATCGTAAATGGCGCCTATATCCAACAGGATATTCGAAAAAGAATCCTGGTCGAGTTCTTCCCTCACCCAACGGATCTGACCGCCCATAACGAGTTTATCGGTAAAACGTTTGGCGATACATAATCCAATGGCCAGATCACCGGCACTCACCATGCGTCCCGTGCCCTCCTGGGCAAGTACAGTCGTTTCTTCAAAAGGAGGCACACCCATATATATGGCACTGACACCGACGACTCCCAAATTACCGATCCTCACACCCACTGCAGCGGCACTGAGATCGATGCCCAGCAACCAGCGATTATAGGAGAAAGTGGCCTCCCGACCTTCGATGTAGCCTATGCCCGCCGGATTCCAGAAAATCGCATTGACGCCTTCGGTTACGGCCAAACCCGCCTCTCCCATGGCACTCTCCCGGGCACCGATGCCGATTTTTAAAAATTGTAATCCGGCGGATCCCGCCTTGCTGAATTCAAATCCATAATCCCATTGAGCTCGTACAGCAGTACCCATGATAAACAGGGAACAAAAGACAATATATTTTCTCGCTTTCATGAGAGACTCTCCTCTGCGTTATTTGATCAATAGCAGCGTACCCTTGGCATGTCCCACATCCGATTCAACGGTATAAAGATAGATACCCGCTGAAGTTTTCTGACGTGAATCGGAAAGTTGGTTCCATACTTCCTCACCCGAGTTGGCATTATCATGTTCCATGGTTCTCACCAATTCACCGTTGACAGTATAGATGCGAATCGTACAAAGGGCCGGCAGATTCGTAAAAACAATTGAGCTTTCTTCTCCCGATGTAGGCAAACCGGATACAAGCCGAAAGGGATTCGGAAAAACCCTGACATTCAGGGCATCCTCTGCCGGTTCACGTGTGGTCCTGAGTGCCTGGGTGTTTCGATTGGTCATCCCACTCTCATTTCCATCCGTATCCACCGAAACGACAGCATAATAATAGCCAAATCCCACCTGAATGTTGTTGTCTTTGTATTTCCATACACCCAATTCTGAATCCAGATACCGACTCCTGTCCGTGCTACGACTGGGACGGATATCCTTGAGTTTCTTAAAGGGCCCATTGAAGGATCGATCGCTGCGATATACCCGGTATCGTTCATGCTGCTCACCGCTAAGGGGATCGACCCAATCATCGAAATCACGAGGCCAGGTGAGTACGATCTCCTGAGTCGAGGGCAGGATGTAATGGGTAACCTCGGGGGCCGGGGGCGGTAAAATTGAGAATCCATAATCGTTGTCGAAAAGACGCTGGGCACGATCGATGGCGCCCTTGAGAGAGTCGAGACCCGCGGGCAGACGAGCCTGTGCGGCGGGCAGATTGTCCATATTAATTTCTATCACCCTATCAAGGGGAAGTCCGTTCACGGCTTCAACCATCACAATCTTCACAGATGCACCGGAAACCATATTATAAGGACCAAAGCTTTCAAACATGATGGGGGATAACACTTCACCCTCAGGGGCCTGCAGGCTCATGTCCTGCCCACTCAAGAGGGCATACAGATCCTCATTGCTTTGACTGGTCGTCGTAAAATGTTGAGAATTGTTGATGGTTTGTGCATAAAAAACGGCAGCAGGTTGTTCAGATCCATCCGTGACCGCATCGTAATATAATGGGGCGAATCCGGCATACCCGGGTGTACGCAGTTCCTCCCGGGCCTGGTAGTAGTTTCCCCAATCCAGCCAAAAATCTTCAGTTGGATAATAATCATAGGCGAAAAGCAAGCTGCGTGCTTCGTCGTAACCGACTATTTCATCATCGATGTTGAGATTGTCCCCCCAAAATCCGTGGATCAGAATGTCCTGATAACTGGGACGGATGAGATAGGGAAATCCGAAGTACACATCGGAGAGTGTTTCCGATGTGGTGTTCGAGCAGGTGTATTCAAAGATGATAAAATCGCTGTAGCCCGGATAACTCCAGGAGCGACTCACCCGCTCGATCTCGAATCCACTGGTTGTCACCCAATGGGCTGTAATCTTTTCCTCCGCCTCCTGTGGATCGAAATCAGGAGTACCGATAAAATTCTCCATTTCTGTCATCTCATCGAATGTACCAAGATCGACATAATTGAAGGGTCCCATCTCGTTGAAGAATACCGTCCCGTCTGACATTTTGCCGCCGATCCAGAAACCGGCCCCCTGCATATAGGACCTTTGTTCATCTTTGGTTGGAAGCACATCGGGACCACCCGGCCAATCCATACTGGGAAAGAATTCAAATGGTGAGAACAATCCCCCAATCTGACCGTTGTCCTTGACGGTCTCCCACAGTGTGCCACGATCGTGGATCTTAAAGAGGGGCTCCCGGTACTGGCCGTATCCCACGAGGGTTG
>CAZYTI010000329.1:0-5595 GCA_964650065.1 uncultured bacterium | reverse complement strand
TGGTCTTTTTAACGGTTTGGCTTTCAGTGAGTCGACTCCGGCAATCTCAATCCGTTGAAGATCCAACGAATGAGGATGTTGGTCTCGATTCCCTCTCCATCGATTCAGCTCAGGGAACCGAAAACCTCGTTCACGATTCCACGGATGTATTGATAGAAGGATTGACCGATCAGTCGTACAATGGTGAGATCCTTGAGCAGATGGCCTGGATGCAGGGGGAATTGACAGCGAATCAGAATCAGATGAATGAGATCGTGAATTTATTGGAAAACCAGAAAAACAACACAGGCCAAATGGAAGTATTGCAGCAGGAGAATGAACAGAAGGATAAGAATCTGAAATATTACCAGGAAACGTTGCCGGAGAGTATTGCCAAGAAACTCACCGAATATCAGGAAGCCGTATTGGCGCAGTCGGCCAAAGACGAAGGAAGCAGGGGAGCACAGGGCAGGACTGCCGACAGGCGTGGAGCGACTCGGGAGGGAAGTGGGAGCAGCGCTGAGACGAACGCGGGGGTGAGACAGTTGGCCAAGATATACGAGTCCATGCGGCCCGAGAATGCAGCCCCCATTTTAGAAAAACTGGAAGAATATGAAATTGTGAATATCCTTTCACGCATGCGGCAGCGGGCGGCTGGCAAAATATTAGCGCGGCTCGATCCTGACCTGGCAGCCAGGATCAGTCATCGCATCGGTGCAAAATAGAATGGAGAAGGGAATTATGCTTAACATATTCGACGGTTTGTTCACTTTCAATTCTCCAAAGCAGCCCACGGGTGGGGGCATGGGCGGCTTAATGACTGCGGATGGACAGAAAGGCATAACTGTTCAATTTCAGTCCCTATTGCAATCGTTTTTCTCCGGGAAAATGCCTGCTCAAAAACTGGATGGGATGATATTAAAGGGTGAGATGGAAACGGGGAATCTCGCACTGGGACCGAAGAAAACAGGCAAGGATACGATAGTCACCTCCGATGTTCAGGGTTCTTCAAAATCCGATAAAAAGGTTTCGGATTCGGGTATAGACAATCATATTGCCCCGACATTTCAGTTTCAGCGCTCTGATCGTCAGGGGAAAGTGATCGATAAATTGAAATCCTCAGATATACCTCATGGTGTGATGACAGGAAAAGGGGACCATCACAACGTCATTGGGGAAAATAATCACATTCTTGATTCTTTGTCAAATATTGTCGTGAATGAGAAAACGGTACAAGACCCACACGCTCAAACGAGTCTCCAACTCCCAAAGATTTGGGCAATGAACGATAAAAAGTTCGTGTTTGGCGAAGGGACGAAAAATTTTTCTGTGAAGGATTCTCAAATTCAGACCAAGGATACGCCCATTCTTATGAAAAACATGGGGCCCTGGAAGCCTGATCTGCACAACCAGGTGGCTGGGAAAACACTTAAAGTCATTGGAAAAAAGAACCTAACGGCTAATCCTTTTGCCGGGGTAAGTAAGGGAGATGAAAAGCAAGATGCCCACGAAGGTAGGATCGGAACGGGTTTAAATGTGGTCAATGAGAAGGGGAGCCAGACGATTTCCATTCAAACACCCCATCGATCCTATCTAGGGAGCCCAAGTCCATTCAAGGTGCAGATGAAGATTCTGAAACCATCGGATGCATTGAGGCCGGAAGACCGGGCAGTGCAGGGCTTTAGAGCCGGTGATGAAACATCGCCATCCAATTTGCAGAAAGAGGATATCAAGAATCCGTTCACTCAAAATCAGAATTATGGTATACAGGCAAAAAGAAGTGTCTTGAACGTGAAACCATCTCATTCTCCCTTCAGCGGTCATCGTCACGAATCGATCTCTCAAAATTTTTTGGTGGCACAAGGTGAACAACTCCTCAACTCCGGGGGGGATGGCATGGGTGATGAATCAGGAGCAAATTCAGAATTTGCAGGTAAGCATACTTTCAAACAACAGATTTTGACTCAAAAAACCGGGAATACAGCCATAGGGGAGCGGCCCTCGTTCCCTTCCAATACGATGATGCATTTAACGGCCAATAAATCGAAAACGGCATCTTCACCTCCATTTAGCAATTCTGTCATGAATCAGATTGTGAACTCCATGACCAGGACGTTTCGAGAGGGAAGGTCCAGAGTATCCCTCATGCTCCAACCCAGGGAATTGGGTAGACTCAGAATGGAGTTGATATCGAAAAATGGGCTCCTGGAAGCCAAGTTTTTTGTGGAATCCGAGGAAGTCCGGTTGATGGTAGAAAACACCGTGGCTGAGTTAAAGGAGGGTCTGGCAAAAGCGGGTATCCAGGTCGAGAATTTTGAAGTTCATGTGGATCAGGAATTCTCCCACCTCGCAAACCATGGTGACAAACTGAATAAAGGCCCCGATCCGGAGACAAAGAACACAGATGTGGATCCCGAAGCGCACGAAGAGGATGCCATCCCTAAAATGCGTTATTTTGGATACAATTCCATGGAAGTGTTGGCATGATCGACTCAGGCGAAATGAAAGGATGGACCCATTTTGAGATTTATGAATGACAATAAAATGAACGGAAATCTTCATGAAAGAAGGGAGGTGAATTAAGCTATGGCTATTGATGCAATCAATCAGACAAGCCCGAATCCAACTCCGGAAACATTCAACCTGGAGCAGAACGGTCTGGGCAAGGATTCATTTTTGAAACTTTTGGTGGCTCAGTTGACAAACCAGGATCCCTTGAATCCGATGAATGACACCGAATTCCTGGCACAATTGTCCCAGTACAGTTCGTTGGAGCAACTGATGAACATGAATGACACGCTCAATACCAACAACGAGTTGACGATGTCGGTTCATAATGCGATGATGATGAATTTGATCGGTAAAGAGGTGAAGATCCAGGACAACGTGTTGAACTGGTCTGAAGGATCGAACTCAAAAATCTCTTACTATCAGAACCATGGTGTTGAAGCGGCAGTTCGCATCCTGGATGAGAGTGGTGAGGTCGTTCGAAATATGATTATTGAACCTCAAGGAGCAGGGGAGAGTTGGATCGAGTGGGATGGAAAAGACAATCTTGGAAATGCAGTCCCGCCGGGGCGGTATGCCTTTGAGGTGGTTTCGGCGACTTCTGAAGGGGCGGAGGCTCAACTCCCCACATTTTTAACAGGAAAAGTGACCGGCATTCAGTATGCCGGCGGAAATCCCATTCTGTATATGGGGAATCAGTCCGTGAATCCGACGGATATTATCGCTGTCTATGATTCATCGGGTTCATAATGGAGTGTGCAAAAATGAATACGATTTTGAATAAAAATAAACTTAGAATGGAGGTGATAAAATGATCCAGTCCCTGCATCATGGGAGTGGAAGCGTAGCTCCAGCACCGTCAGGTGGAGAAGTCTCGCGAACTCATCAGCAGATAGATCAACAGGAGAAATCCGGAGCGTTTCAAAAGATCCTGGAACAACGACTGAATCGTTCTGAGGACCTCAAATTTTCGATTCATGCCCAGGAACGGATGAGACTCAGACATATCCAGATGGGTATGCATGATGTGGAACGACTCAGGAAAGGTGTTGATCAGATCGCGCAGAAAGGCGGCAGAGAATCATTGGTCCTCATGGACAAGTCTGCGTTTCTCGTGAGTGTAAGAAATCGTACAGTCATCACGGCCATGGGTAGTGATCACTTGAAGAACAATGTTTTTACCAATATCGACAGTACGATTATTGTTTAGTTAACCAAAATGGGCTGGACCCCTATGGGGAGGCCCCGAAGCTGCAGAATGAAAGATGCAGCCAAATTTAGGAGGGCATAACTTATGATGCGATCACTTTTTTCCGGAGTTTCCGGTCTCAGAAACCATCAAATAAGGATGGATGTCATCGGAAACAACATAGCAAATATAAACACAATTGGTTATAAATCGGGGCGAGTCACATTCCAAGAGAGTCTGACTCAGCTTCTCAGGGATTCTTCCCGCTCCCATGGCGGTGTCGGCGGTTTGAATCCCATGCAGGTAGGTCTGGGTATTTCCATCGGAAGTATCGATACCTCGTTTGCCCAGGGGAACCTGGAAACCACTGGAAATCCCACCGACCTGGCGATTCAAGGCGATGCCTTTTTTGTCCTGAACAATGGTATGAGTGATTATTATGCTCGGGCCGGTAACTTTGTGGTGGATGGTGAAGGACGACTGGTGGCCCCCAAGAACGGTTTTGTGGTTCAAGGATTGATGGCAAACAGTGCCGGTGAAATCGCTTCGGGATCAACCATAAGCAACGTCATCCTTCCCTTCGGACAGAAGGCACCGGCCAGGGCAACATCAGAAGTCGATTATACGTGTAATTTAGATTCGGATACAGAGGCCCGGGCCCAGATCTGGGCCGCAGATTTCGGTATGATGGCAACCGTCACGGCAAGTGACGCACCTGCGTCTCTGACCATTGGTGCAGGCAACGATACATTGACCATCGAGGTCGATGATGATATGGGAGGCACCCTCTCCCGGACGTTGACGCTGGACTCGGATACCTATGCGACGGTTAGTCATATGGTTTCAGAAATCAATGCCCAGATCGCCAGATACGATGACATTGCCGGTGAGGTCGTGGCCGATGTGGTCTCTTCCGGAGGCGCCTCTGTCATACAGATTCGTACAACGGATAAGGGTGGCACAGGAACAAATCTCGCTATGTCCGGCAATGCCTGTGCAAATATGAACCTTTCGACAACGGCAGTGACTGGAACCGATTTAATTACCGATCTTGCCGATTTACCCATCGTTACCAATCCTTTAACCGATGGAGACATCGTCCGCATATCGGGTATCAATCCGGATGGTACGGTGGTGAATTCTCAATACACGTATGCCGATGGAGACACGGTCCAGGAACTCATTGATGAACTAAACAGTGCATTCTCCGGTGCAACGGCTTCGCTGGGTCCTGACGGTAACATTCTGGTCGAGGACAGTATTAGCGCTGAAACCAAAACCATGGTTACTTTTACGTTTACCGATGTTGACTCCTCGGGTAGTGCCATCAGTCTTCCTGTCTTTGTTTCCAAGTTAACAGGCAGGGATGCCGGGACGCATACGGCGAGCATCACGAGCTATGACAGCAAAGGGAATACCCATACGGTCTCTCTGTTATTCTCAAATATTTCGACGAGTGAATTGTCCAATGTCTGGTCATGGGAAGCGATTGTGGATAATGGTGAAATTATCCCCTCGGCAGGGAACAAGGGTATTCTGAGGTTCAACTCGGACGGAAGTCTGGCGGTGGCGACCATTGCAGACGGCCAACCGTTGACCTTTGACCCGGGCGGGGGTGCCGATTCTTTGAGAATCAATCTTGGCGCCGGTCAGCCCGGAACGTTCGGAGGTATTACTCAGCTCAGAGCACCTACGACCACAGTGGCCAAGCATCAGGACGGTTACGGGATGGGTAACCTTCAGACGATTAACATCGATGATACAGGTGAGATCACGGGACATTTCAGTAACGGTATTTCCCAAACACTCGCAAAGATTGCACTGGCCAAGTTTAACAATCCAGCGGGCCTTGTGAGAGCCGGGGATAACATGTACAAAGCTTCGGCCAACTCGGGCACACCCGTGAATGGCACAGTGGG
>CAZYTI010000328.1:0-5598 GCA_964650065.1 uncultured bacterium | reverse complement strand
ACAAAACGATAGCCTGTATTCCCAACTTCTATGGATCCCAGCCAGGGAAGCGTAATATCGAATTCACGGATAGCATGATCGTTAGTAGCAGAGGATTTCTCAACTTCACTCATTGCTTCGCTAACCGATTCACCGAAAGTTAATTTTACTTTTATGGATTTGCCGGATGACCAGCTCGTAACTATTTGCAGGCCGCCCTGGATCTCTTTTCCGAAATCAAATACTATTGAAGAATTGGTACTGCTTCCTCCTTTGATAATACATACATTTTCTCCTGCTAAATCTGCCTGACCGTTTCCTTTCTCTAATAATTTCTTGGAATTAATTATGTACGTTTCTGATTCGTCAGACTGCCATACAATTCTTTTCGGCGAAAAGTAATCTCTGGATAATACTGACCTGCTGAAATCAGTATTTTCTATGTTGTTTGACATGGGATTATCAACAAGGGTCTCCTGATTACCTTTCCTGTCAGAGCATGTGAAAAGCGTAACCGCTATTAGTGATAGAATAAGAAATCGTTTCATTTTTTGTTTTTTCCTTGTGTCTGATATTCCAGCATGAACAGTCGTTTTAAAGCAGTTTATACTTTTTGATTTTTATTTAGTTGAATTTAACAATTGAATTTTCTGAAACACCATTCCATAATGACTGCCGGGAGGATTCTCCACTATCTCTTCACCATTCCAGCCTGAGGCAAAGTTCCCTGAATAGAGCAGCCACATCTGCTTTCCATCCTTACTGATAAATTTGGAGGGGACATTCACAAAATATGCCTGTTCGCCGAAATCTTTCATATAATTTATTAATTTCCAATCGCCATCAAGCCTGTCCGATTCAAGAATGTAGGTATTCATCTTTGAAACCGTATTTCCTCCATCGGTAACACACATAAGGTACTTTCTAAGCGGCGCGTTATACGTAATGGTAACACAGCCCATGTTGTTATTCCACTCTAATAATGGTTTTATTTCCTTGAAATCGTTGGTCCATATTGGGGCTCCATTATTATCCTTTCCGCCATAAAACTCATATTTCGATACATCATTGATATTATCCTCAGAAGGAGTTACCCTAATAAGATAAATTTGATCTCCGGTGATCCAGCTATCGTTCCAGATCCCTTTGGGATTGGGATCATCAATATCGGCACCGTGTGCCACCAGGTAGGCCATTCCATCGGGAGAATGCTCCATATTTTTACCAAAATCCACAAAGTGGGGAGCGCCGATTTTAACAGGATAACCGTTCAGACCGGATTCACCAAAAATTGGTTTGTCTGGCGTATGCGGACATTCATCCCATGTATGGCCATAATCATTTGAAGTCCGGAAACCAACAAAGGGGCCCATCCATGGCCAGTTAATGGTATCGTTTCCAAACTTGGTATAACCTGCCGGGTCCAGACAATAGGTGCCATAATACCAAATGCCGTTGTGAATCAACGAGCCTGCAGGATAGCGTCCATGATATGGAAATGCAGGCGAAGTTTTGTCAATCCCAATGCTGTACGCTTTCATGGTAAGCGGGTCGTCTCCGGTGATAACTCCTTGCGCTGTTGTAATATGCACCGGGTCGACCCAGGATTGCGAGTTATCCAAATAACCATCCAGCCGTTTCGTTCTACCATCAGTCCAGGGAGAGTATAAGGTGTCATTTGAGGCCCAGGTCGGATACCAGGTGTCGCCATAGTAATAACCGCTTTTTATTCCCAGGAATTTTATGCCGCTGAACTCTTTTGATTGCTCAAACGGACAATCTTTCGGAGTTTCTGATTGCCAGATGAATGGCTCGAATGTTAGTGTTTCCGGTTTTAGCTCAGCAATTTGAGCATTGGCTTTTAGGCTCAGAATAACAGCAAGAAAAATTAAGACTTGAGTTGTTTTTTTCAAGTTATCCTCCGTTTATTTACAATATCTACATTTCCAAATAAGCAGATTGGGATGTCCCATCTGCCTCTAATGATTTCTGCTCGTAGCTAAGTCTGTTTCCGCTGCCGATGAAAGGATTCTTCCACATTTCTCCTTTATGGCGGAGAATAAAGGTAGGGATTGGCAAGGTGTCATAGGGCTGAGCTGCACATGTAGATTTAGGAGCCATTACCGTTGTAATTTCGCTTTCCAGACCAGCCGGAATCAACCCGCGCATGTAAATTGGTCGGTCTCCCAATTTGTTCGCGGAGAAAATTGCCTCCAGTGGTTCGCTTGTTGCGCTGCTTGATTTTACGTCTGTATAATAATGCCAGCCCGGATGTTGATACACCTCCTGCAGTTCCCAAACAATGTTGCCGGACGCCTGATAGCGCCCGCTGTCATCAAAAAGAGTTACGGGAGTACCATTGGATCGTATCTCCACCTGTTCTCCAACGTTGCGGTAAATGTAGTCGTGGAATTGCGAAGATGTATCTGACTTAGCCCTGAATATATCCAGGTAATATCCCCGGGTTTCAGAAAGTCTGATCAATGCCAATGTACGCTGATGATCAGCTTGTTTAATCAGATTGTGTTTATCGTGAAACTCAACGGTTGCAAATGAGTGGTTTGCTGATACAGGTTCTTCAATTGGTTTTGGCTCGATGGCCACCGCCTTAACCGTTTCGATTCCCAGATTGATCCATGGTCCGTCAGAAGCGGAGGCACCGTTGCTTATCACTGTATTGTGCGCTGCAAAAATCTTATAATAATTTTCATGGATGGCTGTCCCATAGCCTGCCCTGCCGCTTTCAGTACCTAAAACATAGCCCTGCCCGTATAACTCCATGTCGATTCCCGACGCATGGCCGTGCACATATCCTCCCCCGGAAAGGGTCCCCATGAGGCTGTTTTTTATTTTGTGTTCGGAACTGATGTTTCGCTGCACATATAGCCCTGCATGCGGGACACGGTTCGTGCGGGCCCGTTTCGGTTCAGCCATTGCACTGCCGCCTTCGATATTCTCATTGCCCCACAACAGTTTCAATGCTGAGGTTGGATTACGCCCCAGTTTGCCCCGCTTGTAATCTCCTCTCTGGATGCTGTAGGCGAGAAATTCAGAAAGCCTCTTTATCTGTTCATCATTTTTATTCAGTTTAGCCATTCTCAATGCTGCTTCGTACGAGAGGTAATCGAGATGGATTTTTCTATTGCTGTCGCCAAATGCCGGATACTCGCCGCTGGGAAACTGCAGGTCGTAATAGACATTCAATGCATCTGGAATATTGGCATATCTATCCCCCAGGTTTAGATCAGGGTAAACACCGTCCAGAATGGTCATTAAGTAGGTGGATAAATTCGCAACATGGGTGGAGTAAGCGATTGATTCAGGCCAAATATCTCCCGGATTGACAAACCGCTTCGCAACCGTTGCCAGAGATTCCTGCCGTTCCGTATCTCTGTTAAGATAATACGGCAGCTGTTCGGCGCGTTCATTTTCATCATCCAGAGCCAGAATGCTTCCCAGCAGGCTGGGAGATTCAAGCACAGACCAGTTACTTCCAAGATGCCCTGAGTTTTTTGCCAAAGAAATATAGGTTCTGAAGGTGGCTTGGGCAGCCGCAAAGTCGAAAGGCTTTAAATCATCGGTGGCTGCATGGTACACAAGTCCTCCCGATTTCAGCCAGGGGTGGATTAAGTCGTAGATGATCGGAATTTTAGCACCAATGAGTCTGCATCCGTACAAGTGATCTTCCTGTAAAATCAGCCCTCTGTTTTGAGGGTATCCTTCGACAATGTCCATTTGGGCAATGGCATTAACGAATGTGGCGAGAATGTCTCCGGCAGCCTCAGCATATTGAGACTCTTCGGTTAAATAATACATTACCGCAGTATCAGTGGCTTCATCCAACGCCTTCCCGACTTCTGCAATCCCTTTTGCCTTTTTCCACGATCTATCGTGGGGCGTATCAGTAGAAAAGCGCTTAATCGTTGGTGCTGTACTGCTGTCTTCAGACCACACTAACGGCAGGGTCATCACCTTATCCCGCCGCTCTGCCATATTGGATGAGACGGTTTTGTCGGCCCGTTTTTGAAGAGCATCAAACAGTTCTTTTGCCCAGCCATTGTTCTCTATTTTGTGAAGGATCTCATCTCTTTCGGATGCACTGACCCAAATAAATGGACGTTTCAATTTTTCGGGTTGCGTTGTTATATCCCTACAGGAGTTTAGAGCCGCAAGAACTATTGCTGAGATCGCAACGAATATTTTAAATCGTTTCATGTTGTTCATCGGTAAACTCTGTTTATGGTTTAAATGGACAATTTTCCAGGATTACTGATTGCCGGACAAATTGCTTTTCGGTTTGTCTTCCCGGAATTGAATCAGCAATTTGACCACAATTTTATGCTCAGTATAAAAGACAGAAAAACAAGACTTGAGCTGTTTTCATAAATAGCCTATTCAATTTTCAACTCATTTTTACCGGCGCGTACCAGATCTGTTATGTCAATCGCATAGGGGGGCTTCCACACAATACCGGCCGATTTTCCTTGGATTAATCACCTGATCCCAACAGCTGTATTTTCTGAAATGTCATTCCATAATGTCCACCAGGAGGATTTACTCCATTATCTTCACCGTTTATGGTGTCCCAAAAGTTTCCAGAGTAAAGCAACCAGGCAGTTTTTCCATCATCGCTGATAAACTTTGTAGGTATGTTCACAAAATAACCTTGTTCGCCAAAGGCCTTCATGTAAGTAATCAGCTTCCAATCACCGGTGAGATTATCCGATTCCAATAAATACGTGTTCATTTTTGAATAAGTATTACCTCCGTCTGTAATGCACATTATATATTTCTTAAGCGGAGCATTATACGTAATGGTAACAATACCCATATTGTTATTCCACTCTAACATTGGTTTAATCTTTTCGAAATCTTTAGTCCATATTGGGTTTCCTTTATCATCTTTCCCCCCGTAATATTCATATTTCGATGCATCATTGATGTTTTCTACAGTTGGAGTAACTCTAATCATATAAATTTGATCTCCAGTGCACCAACTGTTGTTCCAAGGTCCTTTCCAATGAGGGTCATTGAGGTCAGCTCCGTGTGCTACCAAATATGCTTTACCATCTGGCGAGTGCTCCATGTTTTTGCCAAAATCAACGAAGTGCGGGGCGCCAATTTTAATAGGGTAGCCATTTCTTCCTGATTCACCAAATAGAGGTTTGTCGGGGGTGTGTGGACATTTTTTCCAAGTATGTCCGTAATCCTTAGAAGTTCTGAAACCTACAAAAGGTCCCATCCATGGCCAGTCAATTGTGTCGTGCCCGAATGTAGCGAAACCTGCAGGATCCAAGCAATATGTGCTATAGTACCAAACACCATCTTTAATTAATGAGCCAGCCGGATATCGACCATGATAGGGATGGGCATCCGATCCATAATACAGTCCTATACTGTATGCTTTCATTGAAAGAGGGTCGTCTCCGGTGATAACACCATGAGCAGTTGTTTGGCCTGTTGTCAGTTCCGCGGGAACTCCATAAGATTTACAGACATCCTTATACCCATCTAATCTTTTAGTTTTGCCATCTGTCCAGGGAGAGTACAATGTGTCATTTTCTGCCCAAGTTGGATACCAAGTATCCCCATAATGATACCCACTTTTTATACCAAGAA
>CAZYTI010000327.1:0-5601 GCA_964650065.1 uncultured bacterium | reverse complement strand
GTCCTTTCTGATGACCGATGATCATGAGACGCTGTCCGTCGAGATTGCCTAGGCCGCCGATGATGGAGTGGTCATCGGCGAAGAGTCGATCGCCGTGCAGCTCCTGGAAATCGGAAATGATCTGTTCGATGATATTCAGGTTCCACTCCAATTTTGTCCAACAAAATCAAAAGGACAAAACAAAAGTTTATAACATCTGTTTTCTACTCGATAGCAAATATTTTTTTGCAGATTTAGCGACAGAAACAGCATCCGATTCTTTCATCCCTTCATGAACCGGCAAACATAAATGATGGGTACAAAAGTCTTCTGTTACAGGTAAAGTTAAATCCCGAAATTCTTTTTGAAGAACCGGTGTCTGATACGGCAGCTCTCGAAAAACAGGTGGAGAAAATGACCATCCCTCATTTTCGGCATACTTCTCAAAATCCTTGACTTCATCGCCTTGATTCAGGAGGATAAACAATCGATAATTATTGATATCATCAGAGTAATAAATTCTGCGAAGTTCTTTTCCTTCTAAAGTCATAAGTTCATTATAATAAATTTCAGAACATTTCTTACGGATTTTCAATCTCCACTCCAAATTTAAGCCCACCAATATAGCACTCTGGATCTCAGTTAATCGGGCTGAGAAACCTTCTATATCACAAACGGGTGCTCCGAAAGGGACACGTTTGCCACAATTCGTATAAGTAACGATGAGATCGTGTACATCTTCATTGTCATGAGCGATGGCCCCACCGCTTACCGATGTGAATATCTTCGTTGAGGCAAAACTGAAAATACCGTAATGAGCTGATGTACCACAATGAGCTCCCCGTTTGCTTGAGCCGAAACTCTGTGCACAATCTTCGACGAGAATTCCACTTTTACTTTCGCAGATCTCACGGAAGGACTGGATGTCATCCGATACAACACCCCCTGTATGCATCAAACAAACGACCTGGTCTTTAATATCATGAACTTCCAATTTGGACATATCCATACCTAAACTTTCGAGCTCAATATCCACAAACTCAACTTGCATGCCCGCACGCCTGGCTGCGAATATAGGGCTTACAAACATATTGCCTTGAAAGAATGCCTTCTTCTTGCCCAATGAACGGTAGAGTATTTCACTGATCATTGTATTACTGGAACTAAAATCACAATATTTCTTTTGGGTTAACGCAATTATTTTACTTCTCAATTTTTCATGGAATTGAAAATCAATTACCATTCCTGCATCCAAAACTTTTTCAATATTTAATAATATCTGTTGTTTTTCAGGATCAGTAAAAATCATTTCAAAACCTTGAATCATTGTATACCTCCAAAAATTTTGTAAATCAAGAAAGATTACTATCTGATCGAGAAATTATTGAATTCAGAGAAATCTAAAAAATTTCTGTATAGAATCAATAAATCCTCAACTTCATCCTGATCAATTGAATAAATAATCCTTCTTAAGTTTTTATCATTTCTTTACTTCTCGACCGATAATTATAAATGACTTTCTTAACCATATTCTTAAAAGTAGGAGGAATTATGGATATTATTTTTTGTGATGTTGGCGACCTTCTCTTTAGCCACTTCCCTTCTGTTTTCATGCGTGAATAAATACCACAACTTGTACAAGGGATGTCATCTCTCGCATCCATTCGTCCTCTAAGCATATTTCTGGCGTAATTGATTTTTTCATTGTTGAGACTCTTGTAGAGCCCATCAGTAAATGCATTTTCTCCGAAGTCACCCCAATAATTGAAACAACAACCCAATATTTTTCCATTCCAGTTTATTTGCGGTTGGTCCCACAATTGACGGCATTGAGAACGTTGAACATTATCATGCTCCTCTATATACTCCTTTTGAGAAGCCGCACCAATTTCTTTCCTGACATATTCTGGATCCCGCACCGGGGAAAACTCGGCATCCCACGATAGCTTTGGGCGAAAACTCATATTTAGCTCATTTGCCATCTTTCGAGCCATGGGGATTTCATGTTCATTATGGCCAAAGACTACAAATTGCCATGTCAGTAAAGGATACGCTGACTGATATTGCTGCTTAAACAAGTTTATCTTCTTTATGTTTTGAATTACCGTGTCAAAATTGCCCCCGATTCGATATTGTTTGTAAGTTTCAATGCTAGCACCGTCAAGGGAACAACTCATACTATGGAACTTATATTTAACCAGGCCTTCAAGCATGTCCTCCTTGATATTGTTAAGATTTACACCATTTTGGGCTGATAAGGCCACCTCCTGCTGATAGGCGTACTCGATAATCTGTAATATATCAGGATTAAGAAATAACTCTCCCCAATTTGAAACTTCAATCTTTCTAACATAAGAATTCTCATCAAGAAGCTTTTTAAAATCTTTAAAACGCAGGTAACCACTTCCCACTATTGGTAGTATTTCCTTACTTGCTGTCGGACATGATGGGCACTTTAATTGGCATACTGAGGATGCTTCCAGCCGGATTACTTTTGGTCTTACTTTTTTTCCCATAGCCTTTTACTTAAAATGTCTCTGACCCAACCTTGACTGTATGACAAACAGTAAAAACAACAAAGTACTCTTAATAAAGATGGACCTATTCAATACTCGATCATTTTACTATCGACTTCAGTTCGCCAGGTTTGTAAGCCATTCTCTTCGAAATGCAAAGGCAATATCGTACCCCCTACATCCTCAAGGCTCTCTATTAAAGATTTCCTCCTAAAATAATCCGAAAAAATAAGAAGGTAACCTCCGCCTGCTGAACCTAAGGTCTTCAAAGCCCTCGCATTGTTATCAAAAGCACAACTAATAAAATTACTCACTGTCTTCGATTTACCGAGAATCGATCGTTTAAGCTTATTTTCTCCTGCCTTTTTAAATATCGATAAAAATGTGTCTATTTCCCCTAATAACAAATTGTCTTTCATTTTATGAGTTAAGTCTTTTAATTCTGAAAAATATCGGATGACTTCTTTATCCTTTTTTTCGAATTGTTTGATTTCAATATTAACCGGATCTTCTTTTGTCCGCTTTTCATGCATATAGCATAATATTAAATGACTCTCCAATTCGTTAATTAATTCTCTTCTTAACCGGATAGGTGTTACAAGCGTTTTACTTTTTGTATATTCAATAAAATTAAACCCTCCAAATGCAGAAGCGTACTGATCTTGACGGCCCACGAGAAAATTCAGATCATGTTTTTCAATCTCATATGCCATTTCGGCTATCTGGTAAGGATTTAAATGTCTTTCTAAATACTCTAAAAGGAGGCCAATCACGAGCACAGCAATCGCCCCGGAAGATCCCATTCCTGTGCCGGGAGGTGCATCACATTCTATCAGGAGTGTAAATCCTTTACCGGGAGCCAATCGATTCACTCCTGCTTTTAGTAAATCTAATGTTCCATCTAAGGGGAGTATCTCATTTATATAATATTTAACCAATTGGTTATAATCGAGAGATTCGATGATGATTTTATGATCTGATCTTGGAATTAAAGTTCCAAAAGCATATTTATCCACCGTCGTAGAAATGGTCACTCCTCCCTGTTCACTGGAATAGGGTTCCAAATCTGTTCCCCCACCACCAAAACTAATCCTAAGTGGAGCTTTCCCTCGAATAATCTGCATTCTTTTGCCTTTTAATCATTTAATTATCATTTTCGAGAATTAATAATGTGTGTAACAAGACGACAAAATTCCGGACCTTTCATATCCCAAGAATAGTACTTTCCAGCGAAATCCCTCGCTTTCTTGCTCATTTTATTTGCTCGATCCTTGTCTATGAGTAATTCCTGAATTTCATGTATATATTCGCCAGTTGTATTTGCAACCACAACACAATCTCTGACTTTTTGATTGATTCCTTCTAAGGCCAGATCACTACAAACAATGACTTGACCCATTGCTAAGGCTTCAAATATCTTCGTCTTTGTTCCGGCACCTGTAATCATTGGTGCGACATATATTGAACTCGACCAAACGTACGGTCTAACATCCTCCACCTCACCCGTGACTGTTATATGGACTGAATTTAGATCTTGAACCCTTTTCGAAGGACTCCTACCAACGATATAGAATTTAAATCCCTCAATCTTTTCTATGAGAGCCGGAACCACATTTTCCGAAAACCAGACCACCGCATCCACATTGGATTTCCACCTCATGGTACCGGTAAAGATCAAAGTTGACGGATACCGCTTGGATTTCCCCGGGTAAAAGTAAGATGTATCTGTCCCCCGGGCAAGGACATGGATCTTCTTTTGATTTGGTAAAAGTTTTTGAAGATTAACGGCCTCAACATCTGAAATTGCAGCTATGAAACCAATTCTGGAATACCAAGAAGATTCGTATTTTTTCATTATCCTATAAATTTGATAATGAATTAGCTTGTTTAATATTCCTTTCCTAACTTTAACGTCCCTTCTTTTATTCAGAGAGATCAGATCCTCTATTGCGAACAAAACCGGGACATTCGAGGACAGTTCAACGGTAGTCCTTGCCAAGGGTATCCCACCACCCTGTTCAATAAAAATCAAATCAAAGGGACTCTCCCTGAGTACCTCATTCATCCTGGATTGTATCGCGTTTGCATGAACCGTCTCATAATCGATTTGTTTGTATCTGCCAAGAATAATCTGAAAAAGATGGGAATAGCGATCCCAAAATGTTTTTCGTTTCCCATTCTCGTTATTGCTGTCACTCCCCGTATGAAGTACTTCTCCTTTTAAACTTGAATGCACTAATTTGAAACTGAAATCCTTTGGTAGCGTCATTTCATCATAAAGAGCGATGTTATAAACATCATATCGATCTGCGAGGCTCTTTATCAAATAAAAGAGATCAACCTGATCACCACTCCCCCCTTGACTGTAAGGTATATTACAAGTTAATGCAAGAATCTTCTTTTTGTTCAACTTTTATCCTACTATCATATTTTCATGAAGGTAAAATAACAATAATGTGATCCAAAACCACTCGTTCTTCTAATTTTCATTCCCGCTTCTTTGGCAGTATTTAAAACGACTCTCGGATGCACTTTTACACCCTGCCAAGAAGCAAATTGCATGGCGAATTTTGAATCCAATTCAGGTTTCAGTTTTTTCTTAACTTTCCTCCTGAAAATTTTATTAATTCTTAATTTCTCTGCCAATCTTTTACTAAAATATTGTGTAGCCCCCATAAAACCATAGTCTAAAAGAGATGGTTCTATTTTAGGCCTATTGGTTCTCATACACAAGAAAGCAATGCCTCCTTTTTTCAGAACTCGTGCCGATTCTCTGATATAATTCAACTGGATATCCTGAGAAGGTATGTGTTGAAATACTTCCCAACTAAAAACAAAATCAATAGTACCTGTCGGAATTTCCTGTAAAGTGGCACCGTCGCCAAGTATGAAATCAACATTTTCAAGATGATGAAAATGATAAGTTGCCTTTTTTATAAATTCGTCAGAAACATCGATGGCATACACATGGTTGAATATCTCAGAAAACCGATGGGTCATTCGTCCAAATCCACAGCCAATTTCTGCCATATTCATACTTTTTGGGTTGCGTAATTTAACTTTTTTTAATAAATATCTTAAAAATATATATTTTAAAATTTTTTTT
>CAZYTI010000326.1:4922-5622 GCA_964650065.1 uncultured bacterium | reverse complement strand
AAACTGATAATACGCGGGATAGATGTCCTTCACGACGACCCTAATTTCTTCAATCCGAAAAATTTCCCGTAAATTCCCCCACATAAAACTAAGTCCAACACCGAACTCCAGACCGGTAAAATCCTCCATGGGTGTGGCATTTAAATTCACAAAATGATACTTGATATCACAATTCAAGGCCACCCAATTCTTTAATAAAACATTGATTCCACCTCCCACGAAGGGACTGAATTTTCCATCGACCTCAGTAGTGACACCGTCACCTACCTGGGAATGAATGATTAAATACCCACCCAATCCCAATGAGCCATAGGGTTGGTAAGCACTTTGAATTCTGGATGGGAGCATATCGAACCGCAAGCCAAACAAGGAGGGTAACAGTACCGATGATTCCACACCACCTCCACCAATAATCGATTTGTCCGCAGCACCGAGACTCGTTTCAAGAAATATATTTCCTCTTAATCTTGAAAAGAAGTAAACGGATCCGCCGAATCCCGAAGTGACCACACTTCCACGTTGATCATTTTTAACGACCGAGTCTCTGCTCCTCCAGAAACCTCCCCGGAAACCGACTCCTCTGGACCGGGAAATCCCCTGTCCCATTAGATTTGTAAAGATGAACAAGCTTCCACATAATGCGAGTGTAGTTAAGGCCGGATATTTCATGATTGACTTCCCTCGATTTCCTATCCTGAAA
>CAZYTI010000326.1:0-4912 GCA_964650065.1 uncultured bacterium | reverse complement strand
GTTTTCCTTTTTAAAATCGCAATCCTGCAGAAAAACCGATCCACATCTTCACCTCGGTGCCTCGCCCATTATTTGTTTTCTTTTCATAGAAAGTCCAATCAGGTGCAAGATCGGGACCCATTTCTTCATCATTATCATGGTTTGCTACCAGCACATTGAAAGTGGGTCCTGCAAAGAATATTAGCCGATTGGTTAAGGGGATACCAAATCTCGAATTTATCAGCAAAATTCACCAATCCGGAAACCTGAACACCACGCATGGTCCCTTCAACCACATTGACAACGCCTGCTATCTGAATGCCATTACAATTATCTTCAACCCGATTCAAAACTCCGCCAATTTGAACACCTCTAAATGCCCTGTTACTTAAATTAACCACTCCCGCTGTTTGTGCTCCGTTAAAGTGGTCTTCAACAATATTCAGGACACCTGCCAGCTGGACGCCGACAAAATTATTCTTTACCAGATTCGTCACACCCGCGATTTGAAGACCTTCGAACGATTGACCAATAATATTGATGACGCCACCCGATTGAAAACCTAAAAATTCTCCATCAACCAGATTCGCAACACCGGCTCCCTGTAATCCCCTGAATGAACTGCCCATGAGATTCACGACTCCGGCATATTGCATTCCGATACCATTTCCTCGGACAGTATTGAGTACGCCCCCGAATTGAACACCTTGAATGGACTCGGAATAGTCATTCCAGATACCCCCGAATTCCACTCCCCGGAGCCTCGCGGCCCTGCCGGCAAGCACGTTCAGTGAAAATTGATTGATAATTTTCCTTCCTCCCGCCATGCTTTCACCAATACTGAAGCCCGGGAAAAAAGAAATATTAATCGGCATGGTAACATATTCCTTGTTCCGGTATTTATTATAATTGACACCTTTCTCCTCTGCCCGAACACTGAGAACCGCAAAGGTAAGTATGCATATGAGAGAAACAATCCATTTTATTTTTATCATGTTCTACCTCCTGCTCGATCCATCATTCGACATCGACAATCTTCAACCAACCCTCAGATAAACCATTGCGCAACAGGCCTGCTTGAAGATAATGCAATGCCCCCGCTTCCCATGCAGCACCAAATCCTTCTTCGACAAGCGTGGTTTCGACCGGTATCCATAAGGTTCGATCGCCCGACGGTCTCTCACGAATGACATATCTTTTGTCATTTTGGGTGATCAAAGCACCCTTCTCCGGCGGCAGTCCCGTATCAAACATCATATAAACATGTTCAATATTTCTTTCAGAATCTTTCACGTCGATAAAGGCCGTATTCACTCCCACGCCCTGTAGTAAGGATGAATAGAGTACGACCAGGTCATCACAATCACCGGTTTTCTGTGCTTCAGTCTCCATGGCGTACTGTACTCTGTCATCTTGATCAAACGGAATCAGAGGATTTCGGACGTGCTGAATTCCGATTTTCATCAATTCGTCAAACAGGTTTTTGGCAATTAAAAACAATCGGTATTCATCATCTCCTGATTTGGGTATCTGACTCGTGACCCTCCGTATCGTTGCCAGCACTCCATCACCATCCGGTGTAATAAAGAATCCCAGCTTGTTGACGTCTCCGTCCCAGGCATTTCGATTGTGGATCATGATCAGGTTATGAAAAACTTCTTTTTGTCCCGCGCCGGATTTCGCCTCAACTTCCAGAGAGATACTTGCCTCTTTTTGTTTCATGGTCCGGATGAGTTTCGGGCCAAACTGTGCATAAATTGGGATGTCCTTGGCCTTACCTGGAGAAATTTGAATGGGTTCACTCTCGTATGGATGCTCCGAAAACCCGGTAACCTCGGATATTATTTTCACTTCAATGGGAATATTCACGATATTCTTCACTGTGACCAGAGCAAGGGGATAGGTATTGTAGAATGCATAATATGCAGGATAAACATCCCGGACCATCACTTTCGTATCCTCTATAGAAAACACGTCTCGCTGGCCTCCCCACATGAAGACCAGGCCCGTACAGAATTGAAGTCCCGAATAATCCCTGTCCCTATGAAAGTTCACAAAATGATATCGTATATCACAATTGACAGCAATCCAGTGACGAATCATGACATTCAAACCCAAACACCCATACAGCCCAAAAGCGATGTCTGAACGGGTGACGGTGTTGTTTTCTCCCATGAAATGTTCGGTGAGCACGTACGGACCGAATCCCGAACCCACATAAGGTTGAAATGGTGTCATCACATTTGAAGGGAGTAAATCGTAGCGACAGCCCATTAAAAAAGGGATCAGAAGCGAAAATTCAACAGATGCATTGACATAGTCAGTATCCACGACAAACTGACCCAGACCACTCAAATTGGTTTCAAAAAACAGATTCTCAGTCAACCGGGTAAGAAAAAATATGGATCCACTGACATCCGATAAATCCACGCTTAACTGTGATGAAGCTTGATTCCAAACAGTTCCTGGAGGACCATCCTTGGCTTTCCAGAATCCACCTCGCAGTCCAATCCCCCTGGAACGTATCACCGTTTGAGAAAACACTCCGGTAAATGAGAATACGCAAGTTAAAAACACCGTTGTCGTCATCCGAATTTGTTTCTTATCCCATCGCATATGACTATTCCACTTCGATGATTTTGACCCATCCCTGGGCAATCCCGTTTCGTACCACACCTTCCTGCAGATATTGGTGCGCGCCACTCCTCCATGCCGCTTCGAATCCTTCCTCAACAAGGGTCGTTTCCACCGGAATCCAGACAGTTCGCTGACCCGATGATGTCTCATGAATCACCAGACGTTTTTCATTGGGACCAAGCACATCACTCTGTTCGGGAGACAGACCCGTATCAAACATCAGGTACACATGGGCCACCTCCTTGGTCGGATCCTGCACATCCACAAAAGCGGTGTGGATACCAGCACTCACCAACAGGGATGCGTAGAGCACTACGAGATCATCGCAATCCCCGGTCTTGAGATCTGCCGTCTCACCGGCAAACTGTACGCGGTCATCCTTGTAAAATGGAATATTGGGATCTCTCAGATACCTAATTTCCATCTTTTTCAACTCATTAAAAAGTTCATTAGCCAGAGAAAACCGATATCTGGCATCTTGATTCCGGGTGGAAAACAGGGTAGCAACTCGGCGACCGATTTTCATGATCATCTCATCATCAGGGGTTACAAATAAACCCAATTTATCGATCTCTCCATTCCAGGCATTCCGATGATGAATCATGATTTGCTCACTTAAAATTCTTGTGGATTTGACACCGATTCTTGCTTCAACTTCAAAATCGATCACGGCTGGTTCCCGATAGACGGTTTCAAGCAGTTTCGGTCCAAAAACGGCATACACGGGGATATCCTTAGTCTCTCCCCCTTGGATGCGGATAAATCCACTTTCATACTTACGTTCCGAATATCCCCGGATCTCCGATCGCACATTGATCTCTATGGGATAAGAAACGGTATTCTTAATAAAAACCAATGCCAGGGGATAGGTTTGATAGAAGGAATAATATGCCGGATAAACATCATTCACAATGATTTTAATATCCTCCACATGGAACATTTGCCGTTTTTTCCCCCACAGGAAACAGCATCCGATACCGAACTGGAAACCACTGTAACCTTTCCCCGGCTGAATATTGACAAAATGATATTTGAGATCTCCATTGAGTGCAAACCAACTTTTCAAGACGATGTGCACACCCGTTCCCAGATATATCCCCGGCTTGAGTTGAGATTCATTGGATACGTGGATTTCGTGGACATTGCTGATGACCAGATTGTTCTTGATCCAGTATAAACCCGCACCCCCGGAAACATACGGCAGTAAAAATCGGCTATATTGAGGTGACAGCCAATCATATCGACATCCGAACAGAAATGGTCTGATCTCTGATTTCCCTGTGATCGACCCATTCACACCTGTCTTCGTAAAACTGACCTTTTCCTCTTCATCCGTTCCAAAACCTGCTTCTAAGAACCAGTTGCCTTTCACCCTCGAAAAGAAGGTGTACTTTTCTCCATTACTGGTTCCGGAAACAGTCGAGGATGTATAGGGCCCCACATAAACACCCGATGAGGGATCTTTCGGTTTATAGAATCCGGCCCGGATTCCCAAACCTGTCGATCGAGGCAGGCCCTGGGAGAAGAGGTTTGCCGTGAGGATCAGACTGATTCCTATTTCAAGCACTCGGCTTATATGTTTTTTTGCTTGATATTTCATTCATCTTTTCGTAGAGCGTGAAGCGTCGTGCGGCAAGCGATCCGCATCACACCCCACGCTCTACACTCCGCTGTTCTTCGCTCTATGCTTCACGCTCTACGCTCCACGGTTCTACGCTCCACGTGCCACGCTCCACGGTTCTACGCGCTCCACGCGCCACGCTCAACGGTTCTTCGCTCTACGCTCTACGCCCCACACTCTATGGCACTTCGCTCCACCCATTCAATTCAGTTTACGTTAAAACTCACATTGACTTATCCCTCGAAGCGTCCCCACGAAAAAGCCACACCCATCCCGATCTCTAAACCTCCCGAATCGTGACCGAAATTAAAATTAATAAAATGATACCTCACATCAAAATTAAATGCAAACCAACTGGCAAGATGAAAATTAAAACCACCCCCGGCATTGATGCCCGGCAATAATTGAGATTCTATAATCACATCTTCATCAGGTCCCCAGTGGTCTCCTACACGAACGGCCAAGTGCCAGTAGGGACCGCCACTCAGTGCCACATACGGTTGAATAGCACTGGGATTTCTCACCGGTAATAAATTATATCGCAACCCCATAACAATGGGACAAATCGTCATGACCTCCACATCGTCATCAAAACGGGATCCCACCTCAACCCGCTTTAAAATGCCCCCGATATTGAGTTCGATAAACATATTATCACTCTTCCGGGAAAAGAAA
>CAZYTI010000325.1:0-5627 GCA_964650065.1 uncultured bacterium | reverse complement strand
TAGCGAATTCCGCATCTTCATATTCGTCATATAACATTTCCGGACTGGTTGCCAGGGAATCTCCTTGAAGATCATGGGAGATATGCAATTGACTGTCGGCTTCATTCCCGGCCGCTCCGACGAGTATTTTTCCGGATCCTGCAAGACGATCAAAGACCTGATCTGTGAGGGAAGACCCATCGTGGGGCCCAATATGTTCTCCCAGGCTCATATTCACAACGGCCGGTTTATTTTGACTCTCGGCATATTCGAAAATATATTCAACACCGTCCCAAATACCGGTGCTCCCCCACCCCAGCGAAACGAGTACCAGATCTGCATCCGGTGCCATTCCTGTATATTGGGGAACCGTAGTAGTCGCTCGTCCAGCAGAAATACCTGCGACATGGGAACCGTGACTCCCCTCGGTTCCCTCCATATCATGGCCTTTATTCTGAATGGTGGTACTGCCGGAATATTCGGAGCCATAACTATACCCATCCTGTGGTGATCCCGATTCGTCCGTCTGGTCCCACACGGTCATAATCCGTGAGTTACCGAATTCATCTTGAAAGGCAGGGTGAGTATAGTCGAAACCGCCATCAATAATTCCGACCACCACATCCTCACCCATATAGGATTGGGACAGTCCGATTCCCTGATGGACCTTTAGGGACTTCACATCGATTCCCGCCAGATCCAGGCGTTTATGAATGTGTGTATCGATCTCGACCCGATCCACTCCCGGGATATCGTCGAACGTGGCGAGGGAACGAAGGGGAATTGTGATCGACCAAATATTTCCCATTCGGTTATGAATCGATATGTTTCGAGAGATAAGGGCAGATTCATCGGCCGATACATTCACTTTGATGAGTGCATCGATACATGCTTCACCATTAAAAGTTCGAATGGGAAACTGACGGTAAAACCTTTTGGGTACTCTCAGCGGTGTTGACAGTTTTTCGGTTGTTTTCTGAAGCACTTCCGCTTTTCCTTTGAGTCGTTTTGTGAAAGCAGAAAAATCCTGCGCGTAGGAATCTTCAAACATCACACCCAAAACGACGATTGAGATGACAAAAAGAATCGGCTTTTTCATTTATTTTCCTCAAGCCATTTTTGGTTTTGTCAAAAATTAATCACAGAGTATCCTTCTTATTCTCTTTGAACTCCCTGCCTGCCATGCCCGCCGTGCCTGCGGCAGGCAGGTGTGGTTTCAGTTCTTTCTCTTTTTCACGGGTGAATCGATCTCGATCCGGATAATGCCCTTAACGAGTCCCAACGGTTTGAGAGATTGAACGGGAATGATGACTCCCCATAGTTCCCCACTGCGCGATTTGACGAAAATATTCAGCCGCTGTAATCCTTTGGTCCGAAAATGCTTATTGACCTTGATCATGCCATGAACGACATATCCCCTATCCCCTGATTTGACGAGAAAACTGTCGATGGTCGATTGAGGAAGAATGAGTTCTCCCCCATCCGCTTCCTCCTGCTGTAATTTCTGTGCATTTGCCAGTTCATGGAGAAATCGTTGCGTAAACGGAGCGTATTGGGCAACCTGAGTCGAACAAGAAAAAAGCACGAGAAAGAACAGTCTCGCAATCCAAAGCATGGTATCGGCTCGCCTGTATATCTTCAAAAAATACCCTCCGTTTCAGATTTTCGCCCTGTGGACGGGGCATTCCTGTTTATGGGTTTTCCAGAATACCCCCGGCTTTTCGGTCGGCACGAAGAAGGAGAATCGCAAAAATAAAACCGATTATACCCAAAGAGGCAAACATCATTTGGCTGGCTGTATAGGATCCGGTGATCTTTCTGAGATATCCGTTTAATGGATTGAAAGCCCCAAATCCGATATTCTGTATCGCCGTCATCAATCCAAATGCAGTGCCCACCCGCTCTTTTTTCACAATCAAAGGTATGGACGGCCACATTGCGGCCGGAACGAGGACAAATGCTGCACCCAAAACCACCATGGGAAAAATGGGATTGATACGGGTCACACCCAAGAGAAGATGGGCCGGAATCAATATCAACGATCCAAAGACCATGAGTGAAGCCCGTTTGCCTATTTTATCCACGAGCCTTCCGGCGAAGGGTGCCAAAATCATGGAAGCAACGATGACAATCGAAGTGATCCCTCCGGCTGTCTTAAACATGTTGAAGAGATTAAAAAGGGCTTTATAGAGAAAGGAACCCGATCCGGCAGCAATGTCCGGAATCGCCCATTTTTCCCTAAAGAACTGGACCGCCAATGTCTGAAAAGGAAAAATTGCCGAATAAAACGTGACACATAGAGCCGTCACAAACCAGAATGAGGGTTTGAAATGTTTGATATCCTTCAATACAATCTTTTCCTCGGTCTCACCGTCTTTTAACTTTAGTACACTTTCCCCTCTGCGATCCATGACAATATAGGCCAAATTGGAGAGCAGGGAGATGAAACAAATGATCGTCGCCGCCATCAGAGCGTAAAAGACACCCCCGTAATGATCCCGGATCACCGTTCCTGTATTAAATGCAAATAAGCTTCCGATACGACTGACTGTCAGGGTAATACCGAATGACAGGGCAAGTTCTTTCCCCTTGAACCACCGGGCAAAAATGGTACTCTGTGCCACAATCAAGGTTTCCGAACCCGCACCGAAAATAAATCGTCCTACATATAGAACCAGTAAACTCTTGGCCAGGGCAACGACCGTCGCTCCAACCACCACCGTCGATGAAAAAATGATGCTCGCCTTTCGGGTCCCCAGACGATCCAGCAGAAGACCTCAGAAGAAGACGGCAAGGACGGCCGCAATACTGTACATTGCATTGATGAGCCCAATATTCCCCTGGTCCGCCCCCATATTCTCCATGATATCACCTGAAACAGCTGCGATCATGTCGTACGCGAAGTAAGTGCCCAGCGTGAGTAGACTCACGAATATCAATATGGTGAAACGATACGGTTTTTTGGCTGGATGGAAAAATGCGTATTGTTCTCTAGTTTCCGGCATGACTGACCTCCAAATAGGTTTAACCTACTGTCAAAAACTAACCACAGAGTCCACAGAGAAATGAATAATATTATTAAAATTACACGACCTTAATTCTATATCCCCTCTGTGGCCGCCCTGCCTGCCGCCCGGAGTGCCTACGGAACGCAGGAGGCAGACGGGCGGCAGGCAGGTGTGGTTTCATATTTTTCTCTCCTTTTTCATAAAACTTTTGACATTACCGGTTTAAAAAGGGATCGCATGATCTCAGCGCATCAAGATCATCTTGCGGGAATAAATCTCTGTACCGACTTCCAAACGATATAGATAGATACCCGAAGGCACCGGATTTGAGTCTCTATCCATTCCCGACCAGCGGACACGATATCGACCAGGCAGGTGGGTCTCGTTCATCAGTTCGATGATTTCTTCTCCTAACATGTTAAAGATCGTTAACCGTGTTTGTGTTTTCTCTGAGATTTGAAAGGGTATGGTCGTCTCCGGATTGAACGGATTGGGATAATTCACTCCTAATTCCGGACTGAGAGGCATGACCGCATCAAAGACCTCAACGTCCGCACGGTTTCCGATGGCAAACCAGACCGGTAAGGTCGCATATTCAAGATAGACAAATTCTGTCCCGTCCTTTCCGTTGATCTTGGCTTCATCCAACTGTTTCTGTGCAATACCATCCCAAGTTGTCCAACCATCTGTTACAGATGTGTGAAATGCAACCGTATTATCCTGCGGATTGTACGATGGATACCCCAATTGACCGTAATTATTGGCATGAATAATGCCTTCCCCACCCGTCTCAATATTGGCCGCAAAAATTGAAGTATTTCCATACATATCGCCATAGTCATAGGCAAAAACATAATCATTGGTCGAGGCAAAGACCGGATTCCCCACGCTCACACCGATGGGCTGTGCCCCAAAAACATTGTAGATGATTCCGTCTGCAACCCGCATGAGATTAATGGACCAATAATCCATTGATGTTCCCGTGCCTGCCTGACCTTCGTGATAACAATCATAAAGTAGATAGGCATCATCGAAATCCCAGTCCATGGCATCAGCATATAGAACATCGTACACCGGTTCTGCACCTTCCCCGGTCACCGGACTGTACAGCGTATGACCGATGGTGGTTTCTGCAACCAAATCCATGAAATAAATCGTACGATCCTGGAAAACGGATGTAAAAGCCAAATAACGACCGCTGGGAGAAAGCGCAATATTTCCGATCAGTCCCTGAATAGCCGTGCCCTGGGTGAGATTCTCCTCTCCGGTGCCATCAGAATTGATGGCAATGATATCATTATTCCCATCCACAAAAAGGATTACGGTCCCATCATCACTCACAGATGGCCGATTGGATACGGATGTTTGAGTCAACTGTTCAATATCAGATTGACTCGTAACAACGGTTTTACACCGATAGAGCGATCCGTCTTGTGTATCCACAACAAGAATCCACTGATCACCCACAACCGGGGAGTGATCAGGAGGCGGCGGTGTCGGAGCGGCTCCGAAAATTTCGACCGTATCGAAAGCATTCTTTACGGCCTGCTCCTCAGCAGCACCATATAGATCCTTAGCCGCTTGGACGCAGCCCAATCTGGCATCGATGAATTGTGAACTCTGTGTCAGTTGGGTCGTTTGGGCTCTGTAGAAAATTTGACCCATTTTCTCCCGGCCAATGCTCTGTGCAATTAGCACCGCTGCCCGGGAAACGATACTGCAATTCACATGAACACCACCCCAGTCGCCCTCCTTTGTATTGGGAAGGACTCGAAAGTCCGACATCGTGGCCGGAAGCTTGTTTTGTACTTTTGGTCCGGAAGGATTTTCCATATCCCGCATCGCATCGCCCGGAATTGCCGGAGTAAAAGTATCTTCGCCAATGAGCCAATCTCCATTTCCGCCTTCGTAATGATATTCTGCAAGGGACCCGAATATATCGGACATAGCCTCATTCAAGGCACCAGACTGATTTTCGTAAATCAGGTTGGAGGTATACTGAGTAACACCATGTGTAAATTCATGCCCGATAACATCAAATGATCCACAAATGTCACTGAATCGAGTACCATCTCCATTACCGAACCACAGGGCAAATCCATTCCAATAGGCATTGTTGTAGTCCTGCCCCAGGTTTACCACGGCGTAAACTGTCATCCCCTTATCATCAATAGAGTTACGCCCGAAGACATTGCTGTAATAATCGAAGACTCTACCCACACTCACACCCAGACTCACTGCATTGGCCGGCCAAATATTTTTACCTGTGGATCCGACATTATACATTAACACATCTTGGGCCGGCACCTCATTCCTAATATCATAAACAAGGATCCCACCGGCGACTTTGTCGGGAGGATCGGATTGGGCCGCATTGTACATGGGTTTGGAACAGTCAATCATGTAATAATCGGTCCCCTTTTGATATAGCTGTACGGTTTGCTGTACCCCCGCCAGATCAATACCGGTTCCGGTGGTTGGACCATCGGTCATGGTATAATCGATTCGATGAACCACATCCCCGGACTTGGCATCGATGAAATAATACCAGCGTTGGTAACCGAACCGGATAATGACATGCCAGACCAGCACGGCTTCACCCGATGGTCGAATATAGACCTTTTTCTGACACGTTTCAAT
>CAZYTI010000324.1:0-5630 GCA_964650065.1 uncultured bacterium | reverse complement strand
TAGGTATAGTGGGGCCAGTATCCGTTGAACATGGTCAGATCCTCTGTCTGGTTGACATAGGATGCCAGGAAATCAAAATGAAAATGAGAATTTCTGGGAACATTCTGGGCAATACCAGTGACCTGGAAATACATCATTTCACCCGTATTGTAGGGATCCGTTTCCATTGTCTTTCCCATGGGATCTTCATTACCAAAATACTTTTTGGCCATGGATTCTGTGATGACAATGGAATTGGGCTCTGACAGAGCCTTTTCTGCATCTCCCCTGATCAGAGGAAAGGTGAACAGTGTGAAAATGTTTGGATCCGCAAAGAAAAACCATTCCTCATAGAATTTTCGCTCTTCGTATCCTATATAGATTTGTGTACCCTGACCCATTTTGCGGATTCTGACAAAATTCTCCACCTCCGGAAAATCTTTTTTCAATGCAGGTCCGGTACCGAAGATCCCGTTGGCATTGGTGGGAATGCCATCATCCGATGAACTCGATACAACTCGAAAAATACGATCGGCATTTTTGTGAAAGGTGTCATAGCTTAACTCGTCCTGAATATAGAGGACAATGAGCAGACAGCAAGCCATGCCAACGGCCAGCCCTGCAACATTGATGAACGAGTACCCTTTTGACTTCTTCAAGTTTCGGAATGCGATTTTAATATAATTCTTCAACATGGCACCACTCCAATTAAATCCATCCTTAATAAATTCCGGTACCGATCGAATGACCTGCCACCAGTACCACCTCCACGCATAAAAACGACCCTCAGCTTCATTTGAATACTGAAAAACCTCCTCAAAATCTCCCACACGATGCCGACGATCCTCATTTCGCAGACACCGTTTTAAAAACCACTCGCCCAAGCGTGGTGGTTTTAATTTATTCTTTACACCCATATACTTATCCTATCGCCCACTGTGCCTGTTCACTTTTTCCACACAGATTACCTTCTTCCATCCAGTCTTCGGATGCATTGGTCATCTTCCCACTGATATCCTGATCTTCTGATCTGCTTCATTACCCACTCACCGATTACCGATAACCGATTACATTCTTAACAACTCACCTCTCACCAATAACCAATCACAAATCATTCGTATTTCAATGCTTCGACGGGATTCGCTTTGGCCGCCCTGACCGTCTGGTAACTGACCGTAAATGATGCAATAGCAAGTACGATGAGTATCGGCAAAACGAACATCGACCAGCCCACGTCAATACGATAGGCATATCCTGACAACCAGCGCTTGATAGCAAAGTAAGTAAGGGGTGAGGCCAGGAGTGCAGCTATAAGAACAAGCCTTGAAAAATCTGAAAATAGCAAGCTTAAAATTTTTCCTGTGGTAGCTCCGACCACTTTGCGAACACCGATTTCCTTGGTTCTCTGGGCAATCGTGAAAAATGATAACCCAAAGAGTCCGAGACTGGCCAGCAAAACCGCCAAGGTAACAAAGAGGGTGAATGCCGTATAAAAATTTCGATCCGCCTGATATTGTCTGTTGAAGAATTCATCCAAGAAGAATGTATTGAATGAATTGCCCGGGAAGAACTCCAGATATTTATCCTTCACCGTGGCAATCGATTGAGATAAATCCCGAGGATCTAATTTAATAAAGAAAAAATTACCCGTCGAATACTGCGGTGTAAAAATAATGGGTTCTGCAGGTACGTGGAGTGATTGCTGATGGTGATCTTCAATGACACCAACAATCTCCCAATCCTTTCTCCAAAAGCGAATTCCCTGTAGAAATGCATCCTCCGGTTTTTCAAAACCCATTAATTTTGCAGCCGACTCGTTCAAGACGACAGACCGAATCGCATTAAAATCCATATGATGATCCGAGTGTTCAAATCCCCTCCCTGCGATGATATCCATATCAAAGGTCTCAAAGTAATCGTGATCCACACCAATATCACTGGTGGTAAACCGTCTTTCCGAATCACCACTCAGTCTCTGCACATTGAATATCCGACCGGTTCGACGACCAGGCAGGCGCTGTGAAGCCGTTACATGGCTGATGGCGGGATAGCGAAGTAGTTCTGCCTTGAAGCTGCTGATATTATCCCAATACGTGGAATCCCATGAGGTCAAACGAGGTCCTCCTACGACCAGGATCTGATCGACATTCATCCCCAGGTCCTCATTCATCATATATTTAATCTGCAAATAGACTGCATAAGTACCTGCAATCAATGCAAATGACAGTGCGAACTGGAAGACAACCAATCCTTTTCGGAGAATTCGACCATGCCCCGTACTTTTCAATTTTCCTTTTAATACCGATAGTACCTGAAATGTAGAAGTAACGAGGGCCGGGTATAATCCCGAAATAATCGTGCCCACCAGAAAGAGAGCAAGAAAAGCAAACCCGATCGTGTTGGAAAACAGTGCAGAAGAAAATTCAACGCCTAAAAGTTGACTGAAATGAGACTGGATGAGTGCAACCATCGCAATGGCAAGGAAAAAACCGACTACGTTAAATAGTAATGATTCCAATAAGAACTGCTTAATAATTTGGCTCCTATTGGCACCCACAACTTTCCTCATCCCGACCTCCTTGGCCCGTTCCATTGATCGGGCGGTACTCAAATTAACAAAATTCACCCAAGTAATAAACAATATCACCCCGGCAATCAAAAGCAAAGCCTTGACAGTCGTACCATTGCCATGGATCCAGGTTTCATCATATTCGTAATCGGAGTACAGATGAATATCTTTTAAGGGTTGTAAATAGAAGTTTTCAACATAACCGGTCACTTCATTGCCTTTGAAATAGCGTTGACTGAAATCGACAAACTTCTGCTCCAGATCTCCCCGATCCGTTCCCGGCACGAGCTGGAGATATCCCATAAAATTGGAGTTTGTCCAGCTGTCCACCATGCGACGTCCGTATACATTTCCCAATGTGATATAAGACACCAAAAGGTCAAATGTCATGTGAGAGTTGGTTGGTATATTTTCGAAAACGCCGGTTATGGTTAAATCGAATCTGTTGTCCACATTCAGTATTTCGCCTAAAATGTCGTCGCCCCTCCAATTACTTCCAAAATATTTTTCAGCTAAAGATTCTGATAAGAGGATCGAAAAGGGTTCGCTTAAAGCCGTTTTCGTATTCCCGATGATGAGGGGAAAACTAAACATCGTCAAGAAGGCCGAATCTGCAAACACAATATTTTCATTAAAGCTTACCTCATTTCGACGTACATACAATTGGCTGAACTGGTCCACTCTGGTATAGTTGAGAACCTCCGGATAGTCTGCCTGCATGGTTTTGGCCACAGAAGGATAGGTGATGACACCGTGCTGTATTAACTCACCATCCTGATACCGGTCATTGGTCAGTCGGTAGAGATTGTCGACATTTTCATGGAAACGATCATAACTCAATTCAAAACTGACATACTTTAAAATAAGAATACAGGCCGCCAGGCTGACCGCCACTCCGGCAATGTGAATGAATGAATATACCTTGTTATGTCTGAGATTTCTCAGGGCAATCATTAAATAGTTACGAAACATGGCGCCTCCCCAATAAATTGAATTCTTGATCATTTCCGGTATCGACCGAATGACCTGCCACCAATACCACCTCCAGGCATGAGTTCGATCATCAGTTTCAGCAATATGCTGGAATACTTCCTCAAAATCACCAAGACGATGCAAACGATCGGCTTTTCGAAATACACATGAAAGCACCCATTTGGCGAACCTGGGCGTCTTATTATTTTTCATTATGTTTATCTCTGCCCAATATATTCCCAAGTTTTCCCCTATACCCTACACCCACTCCCCAACCGTTCACCGTTTACCGTTCACCTTTTTTTTCACCGATTACCTTTTTTCCCACTCACTCCTCACCAATTCTCAATCAAACGCGACTCTCGGGATGCCCTTCCACAGGGCCTCCTGAACCTGGCGGATCTCTTTCAAGGCCCTTTTCCCGGTCGATGTCAGCTCGTAGAGGCATTTGCTACGCCCGCCCCGCTGAGCAGTGGGTTGGCTCAACGTTTTGTGTACAAAACCCTTTCGTGTTAACTTATCCAGAGGTACATAGACGGCTCCAAAGGTCCAATCCTGGCCCGTCGCTTCCGATACCTGTTCCCGAATGGTAACACCATAAGCGTTTCCTTCTAACCGCCATATGGCCAAGAGGACAATTTCTTCATTTCGTGATAATAACTTCATATCCACTCCCAAAATTGATTTGTATTAGTTTATTAGACAAATAAATATAAAAAAAGGTTTGCATGTTTTTGTGTTTGACCGTTACTTTTTCCACCATGTTTTACCTTCCTACTCAATAATTAAATAGAAAACAGAGGTAACCTAACGCCGAATTGGAACATTTGTCTTAATTTATAATACTAATATTATGGGGAAAAGTTACATAAAATTTTTATTGAAGGATTTCATCGGCGTGCAATAAATCGGAAAATTGTTCATTTTTGATGGCCTCGGCATTGGTATGGGCCTTGGCCAGAGCACTCACGATATACCGGTTGGCAATGAAAATCTTTTTATGTTCAATTTCGGCCTCATCCAGGAGAAGATATCCCGTATAGAGGAAACCATAAAGCTCCACCAACTCCCTGGCGGCCACATCTTGAAAATCCTTCTCATTCTTGTCCAGAACAAACTTTAAACTATCCAGGAAGATGTGACGAATCTCTTTCAAATAATCGGCTAAACGGATCAGCGTGCCTTTATACTCTTTTCCAGCTTTCTCCTCGAAATAGTCCCCGAGGATATCATTTAAAACACTACCGGCCGCAGCCACAATCTGTAATTGGGATGTACCTTCGTAGATATTCGTAATTCGGGCATCACGGGACAGTCGTTCCACATTGAAATCTTTCATATAACCGGCACCACCGTGAATCTGAAGAGAATCGTAGGTCACTTTATTGGACGATTCTGTGAGAACATATTTGGTTATGGGCGTCAGGAGTGCGGCGATACGGGCCGCTTCCCGAAACCGGATGTTTTCCTGTTCATAGGATTTACCATCGGCTTTCAATTGACCTATTTTTTCCTCCAATTTATTCCTCAAATCCACCCATTTAGCCGATGCATAGAGCAGAGACCGGTTGCTCTCTAACATCACCCGCATGTCGATTAATATATTGGTCACGACAGGAATCGAATAGATGGGACGACCAAATTGTCTCCGGGCTTTAGCATATTTTAAAGCCGCTTCATAGGCCGCCTGGGAGATGCCCAGTGCCTGTGCTGCCACGGCCAGTCGTGCACTGTTGAGCAGATCTATCCCATACCGGATGAGTCCCAGTTTCCGCTTGCCAATGAGCTGGGCCGGGGTATTGTTATACTGCAATTCACACGTCGGTGAACCGCGAATTCCCAATTTATGCTCGATTCGCCTCACCGTGACGCTCTCATCGTTGTAGCAAACAAATAGACTCAGCCCCCGACCATCCTTCGTTCCCGGTTCGGACCGTGCCAGAACGATATGCACGTCCCCATTGCCGTTGGTGATGAAATGTTTCACACCCCGAAGATACCACCTCCCCCTCCTGTCCTGATATGCCTCCATCTTAACTGCCTGTAGATCGGACCCTGCATCGGGTTCAGTCAGCACCATGGCACCCGTATACTCACCCCTGGAAAATTT
>CAZYTI010000323.1:0-5643 GCA_964650065.1 uncultured bacterium | reverse complement strand
CAGGGAGTTAAATTTTACGTTGTTTTTCCTTCTGACTTTCTTTTACCCATCACCTTATGTCTTTTACCGTTAACCGGTCGCCGTTCACCCCTTCCACCGACAACCGATTACAGATTACTGCCATGCCACTCACCAATCCTCACTCATATTTCAATACATCAACAGGATTGGCCCGGGCCGCCTTCATTGTCTGATAAATAACAGCAACAACAGCGGTAAGCAGTGTAATGGCCGCAGTAAGAATAAAAATGCCGGCACCTGTGTCTGTCCTGTTGGCATATAACATCCGTAGAAACCCATTCGAGTTTAAATAGGCAAGAGGCAGTGCAATGATGTTTGATATTATAACGAGTAGTAAAAATTCCTTAACAAGCATCCTGGTAATTCCTGTCACCGAAGCACCGAGCACTTTCCTGATACCAATCTCTTTTGTCCTTCGTTCGACAGCATAGGATGAAAGGCCAAGAATGCCCAGGAAAGACAGAAATATTGCAACAACACCGGTGGCTCCAATCGTACCGGCGGTTTTATCTTGACTCCTGTATCTGTCATGGAAATAATCGTCGAGTGTTGTATGTTCAAAGGGTAGATCCGGAGTGAATATGTTCCATTGCTCTTTAATATATTCGAGTACTTCAGAGATCCTGTCCAGCGAGTTAATTTTGATTAATATATAGTCAAGATTTTCATGTTCCAGAGAAAGAACGGCAGGTGAAATATTTTGAAAGATTTCCTTAAAATGAAAATCTTTTGCAACTCCAACAACTGTACCTTTTTTACCTCCTAAGGTTAATTGCTTTCCGATTGGATTTTCCCATTGTAACTGCAAAACGGCCGTCTCGTTTATGATATAGCTATTTGTTTCGGCAAAATCCTGTGTGAAGCTCCTCCCCCGAGTTATTTGTATATCGAGCATTTCAATAAAATGATAATCGATATCATAGGCGTTCATTGTCCACACTTCATCTTCATTCATACCCTCAGGCAGTGCCTTGCGCTCAGGATTCCACCAGCCCGGTAAATCTGCAGATGCGGAAACAGAAATAATATCCGGGTGTTTGAGCAATTCCATTTTCATGATTTCATTATTATTCCGTGCTTCAGCTCCAATTTTTACTACAATAACTCGATCTCTATTATAACCAAGATCGACATTCAATACATGATTAGACTGCTTCACCGCTACAATTGTCAGTGCAATTAACATAATTGAAACCGTGAATTGAGAAACAACCAATATTTTTCGTAATCGTCCGCCTCTTTTACCGTATGAGAGATGGCCCTTAAGGATCTGTACAGGCCTGAAAGATGATAGATACAATGTCGGGTAACTGCCTGCGAGAATTCCGGCAAGGATTGTTACTCCAAAAATGAATATCAATATTTTAGGATTATTCCAGAGTGAAATATCTAAAAAATCACCTATATAGGCAAGGAATGCCGGACGCATAAACTCATAGAGGAATACACCGATAGGCAGTGAAATGAGTGACATCAAGATGGATTCACTTAAGAACTGTTTCATCAACTGGAGCCTGTGTGCACCGATAACCTTGCGCATTCCCGTTTCTTTCGCACGGGTCACATACCGTGCTGTAGACAAATTCATGAAATTGATACAAGCGACTACCAATATGAGTGCAGCAATTCCAAGTAAAAAATAAAATTGAGATTCAAAATTTTGTCTTAAAAAAGTATCTATACCCCTTGACTTTAAACAGAAATCAGGCAATGGAAAAAGGTATAATTGCTTGGGAGCGTTGTGGTTGTCTGCATAATATTTCTCAACAAATGCGGGCAATTTGTCCTCAAGTCGCGCAGTATCATTATCTTCGGAAAGAAGCAGGAATGTAGCCTGGCTGTTCACGGTCCATTCATCCATCCAGTCAAATAACGAACGAGCCGTTTCCATTGAGACTAAAAAATCATACCGGATGGACGAATTCTTTGGGACATCTTCTGTGATTCCGGTAACAATGACATCGATCTTATTATCGAGTGTTAGGGACTTACCGACGGGATTCTCTGTGCCGAAATACTTTAATGCAGAAGTTTCTGTGAGTACGACTGAATACGGCTCTGAAAGTACCGTCGTCGAATTACCGGTTATCATTTTAAATGTAAAAAGAGATAAGAAGTTTGGATCAACAAATTGAAATCCGTCTTCGTAAAATACTTTATCCTGGTACTTTACAATCATTCTCCCGGGAGGAAAAAACCTGGCTGCATCTCCAATCTCGGTGAATTCATTTAATAAGGCAGGCAAAAGTGGTGCCGGAGTAATGGCCGAATGTTGTTCGCCCTTATTACCTGAGGGAAACACTTGTACGACACCATATATTCGATCTGCGTTCTCGTGAAACGTATCGACATTAAAAAAGAAATCAGATACGAGTACAAACAGGATAAAAATCCCTAATCCTACAGACAGGCCGGAGATGGAAATTGCCGAATACATTTTTTGTTTCTTTATATTTCTCAGGGCAACTTTTATGTAGTTCTTAAACATGGCAAACCTCCAACAAATCATATGATTCAGAAAGGATGGGATAGACGTCGTAACCTGCCACCTGTACCACCGCCTGGCATAATTCAAACCACGTTCTTCAATGAGAAGCTCAAATTCCTCTACCAGATCACCAAGTGCAGGAGATTGGTGATACCACATGAAATATCTTTTCAGAATCCATTGAGTATTTTTATATTGTTTCGGATCTCTTTTTTCCATATTCATGGTCTTATTCATATTTTAACGAATCCACCCGCCTAAGGCGGACTTAGATATCATTCGTATTTTAAAGCCTCAGCCCTCCTGAGGCGGACTTAGATATCATTCGTATTTTAAAGCCTCAGCCCTCCCAAGGCGGATCTACACACTAAAATACGAATAGTATTTTAGTGCTTCGACCGGATTGGCCCGGGCCGCCTTCAAAGTCTGAGAAGTCACAGCAACTGCCGCAGTGATCAGAGTAAGTAAGGCCGCAAGAATAAAGACACCAATACCGATATCCGTCGTATAGGCCGTTATATACTGAATGAGACTTTTGGAGCACAAATAAGCAAGAGGGATGGCAATGATATTGGATATAATTACAAGGTATAAAAATTCCTTGATGATTATGTTGACAATTCCTGTTGTCGATGAGCCGAGTACTTTACGAATCCCGATCTCTTTTGTTCTTCGTTCAGTCGCATACGACGCGAGTCCCAAGAGGCCGAGGCATGATAAGAATATGGCAACGATACCAATCGTGCCCATGATTTGGGCGCCAATTTCAACACCCCTGTACATTCGAAAAAAATATTCATCCAATGTATTATATTCAAAGGGTCGATCCGGTTCGAAAATACGCCATTGTTCCCTGAGGTATTCAAGAACCTTCGGAAGCTGACTTGAAGGAGAGTATTTGACCAACATGTAGTTCGATCGTTCAGGTGATAAATGGAGGATGCACGGACTCATGGGATAGTGAATATCCCTGAACTGAAAATCCTTTGCGACTCCAACAACCGTATACTTTCGATCGTTAAGACTTAGCCTTTTCCCTAGAGGATCTTCCCATTGGAGCTGCTGGACAGCCGTTTCGTTGATGATGCATTTATCGGCATCAGAAAAATCAACAGAAAAACTTCTTCCCTTTAATATCTGAATACCGAGACATTCGGTAAAATGATAATCCACGCCATAGGCATTGAAAGTCCATGCTTTTCCACCGGGAATACTCTCTGGTGTGACTTGTCGTTCCGTATCCCAAGAGACCGGCAACGAAGCAGTGGACGCAACAGTGACGATATCCGGATGATTCATGAGTTCTTTTTTCATGGCTGTGAAATGGGTACCACCCTCATCGCTCATGCCTACTGCGATGACCCGGTCTCTGTTAAAGCCCAAATCAACATTGAATAAATGCAGATACTGTTTTTGAATGACGACGGTCATCACAATTAAAATGATCGAACATATGAATTGAGAAACAACCAGTATTTTACGAAATCGACCTCCCTTTTTACCGGAGTGAAGTTTGCCTTTCAGCACATGGACCGGCTTAAACGCAGATAAAAAGAAGGCTGGATAACCACCCGCAAAGAGACCCAATAATACCGCAATCCCAAAATAGAACAGCAATGGGGTGGGACTCCTCCACATGGAAATATTAATGTCATCCCCTGTAAGTGCAACGAAAGCGGGTCGCAGTAATTCATAAAACAAGATGGCGAAGGGTAGAGAAAGGATGGACATGAGAATGGATTCACTTAAAAACTGTCTCATTAGAGCCATACGGTTTGCTCCGATCGCCTTACGTAGTCCCACCTCTTTCGCACGCTTCACATAACGTGCCGTAGCGAGATTCATGAAATTGATACTCACAACGAGAAGCAGCAGGACAGCAATGATGATAATGGAAACATACTGCATCGGATTCGTTTTGGCCATGTGGGTATCGATATCCAGAGACTTCAGGTAAAAATCATGCAGGGAATGAAGATAGAGTCGTTCCGGTGAATTTTCCGAATCCTCTGAATAATGTTTTCTTAGAAACGCCGGGAATTTTTTCTCTAACAGCTCAGGCTTGTATTCCTCAGAAAGTAACACAAAACCTGACTGGCTGGACACAGTCCAATCATCCATCCAACCAACCAATGGTCTGGCAGTCTCCATGGACACTAGAAAATCGTATCGTATACTTGAATTACCTGGAACATTTCTCGTAACTCCGGTGACGGTCATATCGATTTTGTTTGCCAGTGTCAAAGACCTTCCAATAGGATTCTCATTTCCGAAATATTTTTCTGATGTGGCCTCGGTGAGAACGACTGAATAGGGTTGGGAAAGGACTTCTACGGGATGACCGGATACCATCTCAAACGAAAAAAAGGACAGAAAGTTGGGATCGACAAATAAGATTCCATTTTCATAAAAAGTCTCATTCCGTCGTGAAACATTCATCCGTCCGGCAGGGAAAAACCGCGTCGCATCCTCTATCTCTGGAAATTCCCTTACCAGCTCCGGTATGAGAGGAGCAGGTAGAATGGCACGATGGGCTTCACCCCGATTTCCTGAAAGAAGGACCTGAACAACACCGAAGATCCTGTCTGCATTATGATGAAACGCATCAAAGTGAAAACCGAAATCCGACAATAACGAAAACAGAATAAAAAATCCCAATCCCAGAACCAATCCGGAAATATTGATAAATGAATAAATCTTCTGTCTTTGAATATTTCTGAGTGCGATTTTCAAATAATTCCAGTACATGGCAAATCTCCAATATAGCCAATGATTCAAACAAGACGGAATCGATTTTAAAACCTGCCTCCGGTACCAGTGTCTGGCCTTTCTTATACCGAACTCCTGGGTGAACCATTCAAACTCCTCCTCCAGATCTCCCAGAGCGGGCGCCTGATTGTAATTGACCAACAATCTATCGAGAATCCATTGAGAATATTTTGGTGGATTATTTCGCATTTATCTCGGAAATTTTCCTTTCTTATTATTTATTCATGTTTTAGCAAAGCACACCAGATTATCAGAAAATCAGTCGTCAGGGGATCAGGGTACCAGAGTATCAGAGTTTCTTTTTTTCCATATCCGCTGATTCACTGATATCCTGCCCACTGATGCCCTGATCTTCTGATCTGCTT
>CAZYTI010000322.1:0-5652 GCA_964650065.1 uncultured bacterium | reverse complement strand
TTAGATCCCAAAGAGGTATTTCACTTTTTCCATCACTAGACTTTTGGATTGTGCCGAACAGAACCCTTTATGTAAAAGATGCTGAACCAGGAGCGCCGATTATCGTGGATATCGAGAACTCTTCCGATGTGGTGAACGAAGTTGGGGGAATTGTCTACACGGCGCCTGGGGAAAATGTCATTTTTAATGCCACTGAAGAGAACTATACGGACAATCCGGTTTATTACTACTGGGATTTAAACTACCACTGGTGGAATCCCGATAACGAAGAATATTCGTGGTGTGAAGAGCACGATATTGTATATACCGAGGAAAATGGCTCGATTCAGCATTCGTGGAATGAATGCGGAACCTATAAGATAGGCGTAAAAAAGATAGATGCTGATGGAAGTGAAGTGATTAAAGGGATGATCATAGTAGTAACACCAGATACAGATGGCGATGGGGAATTGGATATCTTCGATTTAGACGATGATAACGATGGAATTGAAGACGCTCACGAAGTTTATACAAGAGTTATTGGAACCGAAGAGGTGTATCGCATACGAGATGGTGAAAAACTCACAATACGGCTGTCAAACGTAAAGGCTCTTGGTGAAATTGTATCGGCAACGGCAAAAATCGGGATCCGACATGAGCAAATCAAGGATCTCAAAATCTCTCTTGACAGCAGTTCTAGAGCTGAGATAGTGCTATATGAGAAGACGTTATATCCCGATTATCCCGTTTTCAATGAAAGTTTCCATGAAACAATAGATCTACTAAACTTCGATGATCGTTTAAGTGAATACTACGATTCATATTATCCGTGGTCTTTTGAGTATGAAACCACATGGGATCTCAACATAGAAGATACCGTGGAAGATGATGGTGATGAAGGATTCTTGGAATATTTTGAAATCAGACTGCAATATACCTCGAATACACTGGACAACGATACCGATGACGATGGGTTAACAGATGGAGAGGAGTTGAATTTCAGTGCTGATGGGTATATTACAGATCCCTGTGATCAAGATACCGATGATGATGGATTGAATGACACTGAAGAACTCAATATGCGAACGAACCCCACACGTCAAGACACCGATGGAGATGGTGCGGAGGATGGTGAAGACATTGATCCCCTTCATGATGTGATGCTGAGGTTGGATATCTATAAGTTCCAGCGGCGGCAGAATTCTTATGACAATATTTTCTTTGAAGGCGAAATTGACGACCACGAAGTAGCAGGAAAACGGGTATTTCGAACAGACCCCTATTACGACGCTGGGACCACTGAGCACTTTTTTAAAGTAAACAACAGAAAATCAGGAGTCTATTATTACAATATTGCCGATTCAGCGATTGATTCTAACAACGTCGATTTTACGATACGAGCAAAGTGCTATCGAGGTGATGAGGGAAAACCCTCGAAGCAACTGGATTGCGACGGTACCGGCGGAGATGTTGTTGATTTCACATATTCTCCAGTATCCGGGGAACTTTCATATGAAGGAAACGAAGTGAAATCGTATACCGTTTCTGGAGATAAATCTTTTACTGACATAAAACTAGAAGGAGATAGCAGCAACCGGGGTGTTTACGTATGGATTAATATCTCAAAGACCTATGTTGATAAAATCAATACTTTCCTCGTAGCACCTGAATACGCGGTAGTGGAAAACGTCGATGGAAGGCCACGGTATAATGGTGAAGATGAGTTCTTCCTTTTCCTAGTCACTACCGATTCACTTGAGGTTGGGCCAACGGATCCGACGGCATATTACTATAATCTCTACGAAGATGGTTCTGCGAGATACTGGCGAGATAGAGAGCATGCAGTTATCGTTCCAAAATCTACCTTTTTCACGTCGAGATTTTATTCTCTCACCTGCGAGGGATATGGGGAAGCAAATTACAAGGGCATGGGAAATCTTGACTATATCGATGAAACGGTAGACGAAAGCAATGATGGGGCATTTATTACCCGCGGATTTGATTATGATGACAATCGGCTTTATCTTGGTCCACGGGATGTTGAAGCCGTGATTATGCTGAACTTGACATCAACGTCTCTCTCGGGAGGGAAAACTGCAATTGGTGAGTTCCTGAACGACTTATCAAAGAATTCTGGTGGAGACACGATTGCAAAAGTCCATTATCTAAAACCGTATTCTTACGAGTTTAACGACGACAGCCATGAAGATTTGGATCTTCTTCATTCAGTCGGCCTTTCAAAAGGGCTTATTAGATTGATACTAAATGCCGAGAAGATAACAGAATCACCAATATTCAACTATGCCGAACCCGACGGTGGCTTTGTTAACTTTGATTTAGATTGGAAGGACATCGTGGATTTCCTTCTTACTGTGGGGGCGATGAGGTATAAGTTCTGCCTTTTTCTCGGAAAAGTTCTCTGTCAGATTGGATTGGGAATCATACGTGGGATACTTGCGGTTCCGGGAATAATCTATAACGGCTTGGTATATACCTGTAACCTCATTTGGACTTCTATGCTTAACGAAGGCCACTATAGATACGGTAGAGTTGAAACAAACAATTCTGGCGAAAATCCTGGCTTTGGCATGAATATTTTCAAAGGAAGCGACTATATAGGAACCACTAAATTAGATGCTTTGGTCGTAATTCCCAGTCAGGTATTCAACCCAATCTTGGAAATTATGAGATGTCCCATAATGCTTCCATCAGTTGCTGAAAAGATTATTGAACGAGCTGAAGATGAGTACGCAAAGGAAAAATACGAAGACTTTATAAGATACCCCTCGTTTGGATCACCGAAAATAATGAAAGCAGACGAGATATTAACGATATATATAACCGACACGAACATCGAAAACGATACCTGGACAGTTGCAATAAGGCAGTGCGAAACAGGAGATTCTTGGAACTTGACCAACCTCACGGCAGAAAATCCCCAAGAAAACGACATCAACTACGGCAAGATCACCGGGGACATTCCTGAGGGAGCAAACAACGACAGTAAAATGTACGATATCATCATCACTAAGAATAACGAAACCATAAAAGATGTCGAGCCACATTGTTTGCAATTAATCGAAGAATATGACACAGACCCGAAGTTTGCCCACATATCTGATATCCATGTTGGAGAATATGGTGCAGAGCGAGAACTCATGTTGTTGATCAATGCATTAAATTCGGATCCAGATATTGACTTTGTCCTTCTTTCCGGCGATATTGTCCATGGCGGCCAAACGTGGGGGGATATTCAATCTTGGAAGCTCCATAAATGGTGGGATACAGCATATGCCACACCAGAGGGAACCGGCTTTACGGTTGAAAAAGAATGGAAAGTTGTCTGGTTTCTTTTGCGATACCTGAAAATGCCGGTCTATGTTACACCTGGAAACCACGATTACTTCAAATATCCTCTTTTTACTGCTCTTATAATAGAGGGATATCATGATCTAAGTCTGGATTTCTTTCATGAATATCTGCTACCGGAGTTTGAGAGCAAAACGCTTTCTGGTTCTCCAGAAGCGGATCCAAACGACTACAGTTTCGACTATGGGGATTATCATTTCATCAGCGTGAATTCGGGAAAACCAGTAGGAGACCGAGTATCTTCGGTGGAGGGCGACGGGTTAACAAAAGAACAAACGGCATGGATTGAGGCAGATTATGATGACGCTGTCCAAGCAGGAAAAAATCATACGTTCATATTCACTCACAACCCTGTTGTTTCGAATTACACATTTGCTTGGAAAGACTTTACTCATGAAAGCCCAAATGATTATTATTTTGTCCAATGGGTTGAAGAAGATTCTCCCAATATTGAAGTAGTTTTTTGTGGACATACTCACCAATTGAACTTCTATAACGAGGCAAAAACGATAGTTGGTGGAGAAGATGATCAGCACTTAAATTGGAACAAAATTACAGACAGCTGTGGCAAATCATTCTCTTACTACTTTGATTATTCGATGCTAATCACGGAATTAGGGTGAAAAAATGAGATATATAGCTTTCTTTTTTGCAGTCATCTTTCTCCTTTTCAACCTAACAATCAATAGTTTCATGGTTCAGGGAGAAGACAATCCTTATGAATTAAAAAATTATCAAAGTTTGAATATAGATGATGCCCGTAAATGCAGCTTTTCCTATGATGGGAAGATAATTGTCTTTAAGTCAATTGCTGAAAAACCCGATATGAGTTCGATATGGATTGCAAATTCAGATGGGACAAATAGAACGCAGGTTTATAGAAACTTTTCAATAGATGATACTTTCACAGGTGCAAAATTTAGTCCAGATGGCGAAAAAATCATTTTCACAAAAAAACAATTTGTTTCAAACCAAATTAAGATGACTATCGAACTTTTAAGAAAAAATGGAACACACTGGAATTATACTAACCCTGAGGAGGTGTATACTGTTTATAGTGATTCATTAAGATACCCTTCGTTTTCACCAGATGGAAAAAAAATCATTTATTTCACTTACGAAGGCGGAGGTAAAGGCGATGTTTGGGTGATGAACAGCAACGGGACCAACAACACTCAGCTTACATTTGATAAGGACGGAGGCGATAATCCATCATATTCTCCTGATGGAACGAAAATACTTTATGAACGCTGGAGTGATAATGGCGAAAGTGAAATATGGATTATGAATGCTAATGGTAAGGACAAAAAAATGGTCCTTGATGACTCATGGTATCCTTACAATCCTAGCTTTATGCCTGACGGAAAAATCTTGTTCGAATCCGCCAGAGTTTCTCCCCACAGCAAAAAGATAGGGGTTCCCAGTATTTGGATGATGGAGCAGGATGGAAGCAATAAAACCCTTCTTGTGCCCTACCTCGTCACGAGTTCGGGAAGCTCACGGCCAGCGGTCAGTCCTGATGGCACAAAAATCATTTTTGAAAATGGTGTTGGGGATTCATTTCATCTTTACTATGTCGAAGACCCAGACGGCGATGGCATCTGGGAGGATTCTGACGGCGACCACGTGGCCGACATCTGTGATGGGTATCCCGATGATCCTGACAGAGGGTACATCAAGGACGATGACGAAAACGATTCCTCCTCTTTTGGATTGAGAATAGTTCTGGTTTCCATTTTTATTGCCGTGCCGGTCGTGTGGTGGCTAAAACCAAAGAAGTGACTGTAGGAAGATATTGGATTCAAGCGAAACTTTTCCCCATCACCTGCATTTAAACGCCCACGGCAATATTTAAATAGTTTCACACACTACATCCTAGCAACTAAAGGGGTTGACCATGAAACTTATCCGCAGTTTTCTGACGCTTTTGATTATTACTCTCACCCTGGTTTTTCTTGTTCACCTAGCGGACAATTGTTCTGGAGATGTCATCACCGTGGATGATAATGGTGGAGCGGACCACACAAATATCCAAGATGCCCTTGATGCTGCCGAAAAAGGTGATGTAATCAGGGTTTTTGCTGGACCCTATCGTGAAAACCTTGTAGTGAACAAGATGATATCCCTTGAAGGGAATGGCTCTGAGGACACTATCATTGATGGAGGAGAAAATGGTAATGTAATTACAGTCTCCGCCAACGGGGTGAATATCAGTGGCTTCCAGATTGTGAATGGCACTTGCCAGAACGCCGATGGCGGTTTCGGCAGGCGGCATGGAAGAATGCCCCCCTTCGGTTTTAACCG
>CAZYTI010000321.1:0-5676 GCA_964650065.1 uncultured bacterium | reverse complement strand
ATTTCTTTTTTGAATTTTTGCATTGCCCTGTTTCTATCATTGGTAAAATGACATAATTGTCGTCTGAGTATACTCATAATAAGCACGCGATCTCTTTCAAGTAAAAACGAGAATGTCATCACCTCCTTTCTAAACACCGTGCTTTATCTGAATTCGACATATTATTACCTATATTTATATTATGATATTTTTATTTAAAACCCCTTGCTGTTAATCAGGTTCACACAAAAACCGTACCAGTCCCATTTTTTTACCTGTAAAACAATTTATCTACTGTTTTCTATAGTCTTTCTGATATTTGGAAAAATCGATGGATAAATTGATGACTTAGGAAAAAATGAACACCCAATTCATAGGAGCGGAAAATTTTTCCTACCTCTCCCCATAATCCGATTTTGAAACGACTGATTAAAATCGATAAAAATCACATCAAGAACCTTTTTACCCATTGGCACTCAATTTGCGATAAGTGGTATTCAGATAATAATCTTCATCAAAAATGTCATTTGTAAAGAATTTGTTTCACGTTGAAGGACCAAATGGATAGATGAGAGAAAGGAGCGTGGTTCTATGCCAAGTCAAAAAGGAACAGGAATGGCCTATACTATTTGCGGTGTCGTGATCATCATATTGGTACTCATCGCAAATCTGGCCGGATGGAAGCTCATTGCTGGAATCGTGGTAGGAGCACTTTTAACTCTAGTAGGGTTGCTGATCACATTAAAAAAACCCTAACGACACTGTGTTAAAGTGAAAATGTTACTGGTTTCTGGAAAAAATGAGAATCACATTGAATGATTAACCAGCATCCAGTGGTCAGTGACCAGCAACCAGTATTATTCGATTTTCCGCTATAGGCGGATCAGACAGGCGTCTCTGGAGGAGGGGCGAAGCTTCGCTATTAATTATTCTTCAGTTAATACATCCATGACATTTCACTCAAATGCTCGAACAGCTTCTAAAAGCGCCTTCTCCACCGGCCGATCTCCGAGCCAATGTCCGGCTCCCTCGGCAATGATCAGTTTCGACTTGGGTAGCAACTTATGGAGCCGATAGGCATTGATGGGAGGACAGATCATATCGTACCGGCCGTTTATCAGATAAATGGGTATATCCCGAATTTTATCCGCATTTTCAAGAAGCTGGTTCTGTTGGAAAAAACAACCCCTGGCCATGTAATAATTCTCCATGATGCCAAAGGCGAGAAATACATTGGGATCGGTTCTGTCGAGGCTCGCCAATAAATCGTCAGGCGTGTGAAGCATGCCCAGCTTGTATTCATACTTTGCCCACATCAGACAAGTCTGATCGATTGTTTCGCGATCCCCGCTCTGAATCCGTTCGAACAGTGCTTTGGGAATGGCATCTCTCTCTGAGGCATCCACAGAACTTTCCAGTTTTTCATAGGTTTCCGGGAAGAATGCGCGTACTCCACCGTGATAAAAATGATCGATCTCTTCCTGCGTGGCCGTAAAAATACCTCGAAGTACCATGCCCGTCACATGCTCCGGATATGTCTCACCATAGGCCAAACCCAGGGTCGAACCCCAGGACCCCCCGAAGAGGAGGATCTTATCCAGGTTTAAATGTTTCCGCAGCTTCTCGATATCTTCCACCAGATGCTGGGTCGTGTTTTCACGAATTTCGGCGTATGGTCGGGATTTCCCTGAACCTCGCTGGTCATGCTGCACAATGAGAAACTTCTCCGAATTGAAAAATCGACGATAGATGGGGGAACTGCCCCCTCCAGGCCCTCCGTGTAGTACGAAAACCGGTTTACCCTCCGGATTGCCGCAGAGTTCATAATAGATTTCATGCAGATCGGACACATCGAGATAACCGGTTTGAAAGGATTCGATCTCGGGCCAGAGATGAACCTCATCCATGGAGTCTGATTGGGTACACATCATCATAAAAATGGAAAGGACGATCACCATCATACAAACAGAATGAAAAATGCGTTTCATTTCTTCATCTCCCTGTTTAATAAACTTATTGAACTAAAAGCTAACCACAGATTTACACTGAAATACACAGAAATAAAAAACATTAAAATGGATTATTTGATCCACAACTTAACATTTTGTTTACCTGATCAACCAATTATATAGTTTTATCTCAGTGTCAATCTGTGATAATCTGTGGTTATTTTTTTTACAGCCGCCTGTATTTCTCAAATGCCTCCACCATGGCCATGACATTCTCCGGAGGTACATCCGGTTGAACATTGTGAACCTGGGCAAAAACAAAACCACCTCCAGGGGCAAGATCCTCCATGCGTCGCCGGACTTCCTCTTGGATCTGAACTTTGGTCCCGGTTCGCAGGACATGCTGGGTATCGCACCCTCCCCCCCAGAATGTGATATCCCTGCCAAATTCCTGTTTCAATCGAAATGTACCCATCTCGGCCGCAGACACCTGAACCGGATTCAGGGCATCCACACCGGCCTCAATGAGCCATGGGATGAATCGGTAGACCGAACCACACGAATGGAAAAGAATGAACACATCACTTTTCTTTTTTATAAACTGGAACAGGCGTTCCTGATATGGCCATATCATCTCTCGGTAGCAGTCCACAGACAGCATCGGTCCCACCTGTGTTCCCAGATCATCATTCACCAGGACTACTTGAATAAAGGGACCGACATGGGCCAGAAAGGCGTCACACCGTCGGATGTATGCCTCTGTGAGTCGTTCCAATAATCCATGGGCCAGAGCCTTGTTCAGGACCAAATCCATCATGAAGGTTTCATATCCTCGTAACTGCTGTCCCGCAGCCAGCAAATGGAGCTGCAAATTACCTACTATGGCCAAATCGGTTTCTGTAAATAATTTTTTTCTGCGTTCATCGATATGATTCATGGATTGCTCTGCGAATGAAGGCCAATCGAAAGATTCGATTTCATCTGCACAATGATTCAATTGAGAAACTTCCGTGATTTGGGATAGAGGGGCATGGGTCGATTCGAAGTAGAACCCACCCTGGGGCATACGGGCCGTAACGATACCATCCTGGTTATAAACGACCCAATCGTCTTTTTCGTCCTTCAATGGATTCCACATTTCGGGAATCTGGCAGGGGGATTCATCGGGCAAACAGAATGGTTTCCATCGAGCAAGTTCTAAAAATAACGGAACTGTATCGGGTCTCAGGATATCTCTGACATCGTCTTCAATTTTGGCTACCTGCTGATAAACATCGAATATCCGTGTCTCGCCCGGAGGAAGTCCCAGATATCTCCTCAAACAATTATAAGCGATACCCGTGATCCCCGAGGATTCGGTACTCCCAAAATCGAAAGGAACCATATCGGGTTGCTCATGCCGCAATGATTTAACGACCCGTTCCCGAGGAGTCATTCTTTTTCCTTTTTCCTTTTTCCTTTTAACTTTTTCCTTTTAACTTTTATAGCAGTTTCCCAAATCGATCAAACTTTAAATTTAAACCTGCTCTTAAAATGCCGGAGTGAAAGCTTTTCATCCCCATGGAGCACTTCCACCCCGGGAATCTGGTCCCGATGACCGTAAAGGACCTTCACGGCCTCAGCCGCAGCGAAAAGGTCCTGATCTTCGTATGTCAAACGCGGCACTGCGGCCCGGACCAGGTTCGCTCGAGGATCCGGAGGGATTTCTTTTCCATTTCGATTTTTCCCAAAGACATACAACCCCAATTCGCAAAACCGGTGTCCGGCAATAAGAAGAAGTGCGGTAAACGAAATGCCCTTGAAATCCTCATCTTTCGTGTAAACATCATATTTATATTCACCATCGGATGCCTGATAACGGCCGAAAAACTGATCCATGTCGATGTATACGGCATGGCCCCCGATAGGACTCACGACCGGGACTTGAAATTGTTTCAATCGTTCTCCGAATCGCCTCACCTGCCCGATTCTTGCATCCAGATAATCCATTCGAACGACCGTTCTTAATCCTTCTGCCAGGGCTTTTAAATCCCGGCCGGCCAGACCGCCATAGGTGGGATGTCCCTCGGTCAATATCTGATAATCCGTTAATCGGGTCCGGAGCTTGGGATATTTGCTCACCATGCGTCCACCCTCTTTCAAAACCAGCCCACCGCCAATATTGACCAATCCATCCTTCTTGAAACTGATGTGGAATCCATCGGCATAATTGAATATTTCATGCACTATCTCTCGGATACCCTTATCGCCGTATCCCTTTTCATTTTGCTTGATGAACCAAGCATTCTCTGCAAAGCGACAGGCATCGATGAAAAACGGAACATCAAATGCATCACAAATTTCCTTCACCTGACGGATATTGGCCATGGACACGGGTTGACCGCCTCCGGTATTGTTGGTCACGGTGATATAAACCAGGGGTACCCGATTTCTCTCGTTCTCCATGAGACTTTTCAATTCGCGCAGGTTTATGTTTCCTCGGAATGGATATGTTTCATCTTTCCGCATGTCCTCGTCACATCGTAGATTTAAAGGAATCATACTGTTATTTTCAATATTGGCCGTGGTTGTATCGAAATGGGAATTACTGGGAACGATGAAGAACGGCTTCTCCCGATTCGTTCCCGACTGAATATAGTTTTCAATACGTGTTTTGACCAACGGATCCAAATCCGGGGATAATGCACTTTTTTTGCTTGGAGCACCCTCGACCAACATTCTGGAAAAAACCGTAAAGAATGCATTCTCGGCAGCCCGGCCCTGATGAAATATAAATAGACTCTCTACTTCCCTGTTTTCCTGCTTCCATGAATCACCAAATGTCTCGACGATCTGGTCTTTCAGTTCGAAGTATCCTTCATTGGATCCATAGGCCTCGTCTCCCAGGAGTATCTGTGCCCATTGTTCCATGGTCATGGTCGTCGTTCCCGAATCCGAGAGGAGGTCACATCCCGCTATTTCAGAAGATGGAAAGAAAAATACATTGAGGTGATTTGCCTCTACAATCTGCCTTCGTTCCTCACATGTTTTTAAACTGCAGTTTTTCAATCGAACCGCTGCATTTTTATAGGATCTAGGACGAAAATATCGGGCGAGCTCGGGGTCCTTATCATAGAGTGCTTGAAACTTTTGAACAAAAAATCCAATTGTGTTATTCATGAATCATCTCCAGTTTGATATTTTTTATCATTGTCGAATCTATTTTGTATTCGTTGTATTGATAATGGTGCCGATCCCTCGAAATGGTTGTTGACGTTCAGCCAGACATCGACGTGGCTTGTGTGCAAGTTATGGATCATGTCCACAATGGTATCCAATGCTTCTTCTCTGGGTTCCACAATTTGATCCCATTGACCCTTCGTCTTTTCCTCGATACGCTTCCGGTCCGGCCCATGTAATCGAATCACTGTGGCGCCTTGAATGGCAGTGGAATGTTCGTGGAAAACCTTCGTTATCGGAGGCATGTAGTATCCCTCCAGGAAAACATGAAAAAGCTCGCTCTGGTTGAGAAAATTGAAATAAGCGTCATTCAGATAATTGGGATTTCGAATTTCCATGGCATAACGGTATTCCCGGGGACATTGAGAAATAAAAGTCTGGAACCTGTCCTGGAATTCTGCTTGTGTGGCCATCTTTTGTTTGTTCAAGTATTCAAATTGGAACATGAGCGGTCCCAGATGCGATTCCAGTGGCCGTATACTTTTTAAGAATACCTCAAATAATCCCGTGGACAGAAAATATGGATTTT
>CAZYTI010000320.1:0-5719 GCA_964650065.1 uncultured bacterium | reverse complement strand
CTTGAGTCTTGAGTCAAGTTTTTTAACAGATACAGGCCTCAACAATGACTCTCGCGTTTGTCCGCCCATGGTAGGTCTAATGGGCATTATTCATGTTATCATGTAACTTTTTTTCAACAATATCAGTATACTAAAGAGAGAATACTAATAAACGAATATAATTCAGAGGTAATCATGAAGTTTTTATCCAGGATTGAAGAAGTCCTCTTATTGGCCATCTGGAAATTGGAGGACAATGCCTATGGCATCTCCATTCGTGAGCAGGTGGAGAGAGACACCGGTATCAAATGGCTCTCGGGTGCTATTTATGCCCCCCTGAACCGATTAAAGAAGAACGGGGTCGTTACCACCGATGAAGCAGAAGGTTCGGCCGAGTTGGGTGGTCGACCGAGGATATACTATCGCCTCACACGTCTCGGACAGAAGAAACTGGTTTCCCTCCAGGAGATGAATAAAGTCATGTGGTCCACTATACCGGATCTGAAACAAGAATTTTAATGGATTAATGATGAGTCAATATCGTTTATTGCGATTGCTCCGCTGGATCTTGTCCGGATTTATCGATGAAGAAATGTGCGCATCGATTATCGAGGATATGGAAATCCGGTTTGTCCAGAAAAAGAAGGAGAAAGGTGTTTTCTCCGCCGCTGTCCTCCTTATGTTCCAATGTCCTGTCATCATCCTTCCACTCCTGATTGAAAACATCCTGGGCGGTTTATCCATGTTTAAAAATTATCTAAAAATCGCGATGCGGAATATTCGAAAACATAAGGGATATTCATTTATTAATATTTTCGGACTCGCCATGGGGACGGCGTGCTTTATCCTCATATTGATATGGGTACAGGATGAGTTGAGTTATGATCGTTTCAATAAGAATGCCGACCGGATATACAGAGTCGTGAAATATTCCGATTACGGGGGAAATGAACTCCATGTCGCCTTGACTCCCGGTCCGCTTTCTCAGGCAATGAGGGATGAATTGCCCGAAGTCGTCGAAGCGACATCGTTCGATTTTGCAGGGGGCATGGCAGAATATGAGGGAAAGATATTCAATTATGTTGAAGTCGCATGCGTGGAACCAGGGTTCTTTCATATTTTTACATATCCACTGATTAAAGGAGATCCTGAATCGGCGCTATCCAATAAAAATTCGATTATACTGACAGAAAAACTCGCAAAAAGAATTTTCGATCACGAGGATCCACTGGGAAAGACCTTAACCTTCAACAAAAGGTATGATTATCAAGTTACGGGCATAATGGAAAATATTCCTCGTCATTCTCATCTTCAATTCGAATGTATAATTCCTTTCAAAATGTTAGAGGAATTCGGCAGATCTGTTCATGATTGGAGACCGAATGCATTTTATACGTACATCATGCTCAGAGAGGGAGTATCTGAAAAGGAATTTAATTCGAAAATTAAAAATTTTAAACGTGACCATTACCCGGATTGCCGTGACTTTTTATATGTCCAGCCATCGAGCAAGATTCATCTTTATTCCAATCTGGGTTATGATATTTCAGGGCATGGAGATATAAAATATGTGATCATATTCTCCTTTGTGGCCGGATTTGTACTCCTGATTGCCTGTATTAATTTCATCAATTTATCAACGGCCCTTTCGAGTACCAGGGCGAAAGAAGTCGGTCTTAGAAAAGTCGTCGGTGCCACCAGGAAATCACTCATGTCACAATTCTTTAGCGAATCTATTTTGATGTCTTTTTTATCAATCATGATTGCCGTATTGTTGGTTTTTTTGGTGCTTCCCAATTTTAGTGAACTGTCTGGAAAAGAACTCACTCTGTTTACACACGGGCATATTTCTTTCATGTGTAGTCTGCTGTCAATTATATTCGTTACAGGATTTTTATCGGGATTTTATCCAGCGCTTTTGCTATCCTCTTTCAGGCCGGTAAAGGTTCTCAAAGGGATTTTTGAAACTAGCATAAAAAGGACAAATTTCAGAAGGATAATGGTCGTCATACAATTTACACTATCCATTTTTCTCATCATTAGTACGCTGGTCGTTTCACGTCAACTTCAATATATCAAGTCGAGGAAGCTGGGATTTGAAAAAGAACACCTTATTTATGCCACAATCCCATTTGAGTATGAGGCGAAATACGACGCTTTGAAAAATGAGTTGCTGAGAAGGAGTGACATTACACATGTAACGAAAATGCGGAGTTTTCCGACCTCCGATCATGTCAATTCTTATTCTGATCTGAACTGGGAAGGAAAAAATCCCGAGGAGAAGGCTCTGTTTTGCATCCATGATGTGGGTTACGACTTTTTTGAGACATTCGATATGACCATTACAGAAGGAAGATTCTTTTCCAGGACCTTTCCAACGGATTCGAATGCATATATTCTGAATGAGAAGGCTGTGGATATCATGGGAATTCAAAATCCTGTGGGTAAGTTTTTTTCTGAGGGCGACAGCATAGGCAATATCATAGGCATCGTGAAAAATTTTCATTTTAAATCTCTGAAAAATAAAATTGAACCCCTGGTCTTTCGTTTGCCGATTGGTCGAGCCAGACACGTGTTTATTAAAATATCTTCCAATGATATTCAAAGAACCATGGAAAATATAACACATACAATGAAAATGTTTGTACCAGATTATAACCTTCAAATAAATTTTCTTGATAGTGCTTATGACAGTCTTTATCGATCGGAAAACAGAACGGGAAAATTATTCGGGTATTTTACATTTTTAGCAATTATGATTACAGGACTCGGACTCGTGGGCCTGGCTTCATTTATAGCTGCACAGCGCACCAAAGAAATCGGCATCAGAAAAGTACTCGGTGCTTCTGTACCCAAAATAATCATGCTTCTGTCAAACGAGTTTATGGTTCTGGTCGTATTGGCAAATGTAATTGCATGGCCGGCAGCCTATTTTACGATGACCCATTGGCTCCAGAATTTTGCATATCACACGAACTTGACTTTTCAGGTATTCATAATATCTTTTCTGATCGCCGTTCTTATTGCAATACTTTCAGTGAGTTATCAATCTATGAAAGCGGCAATTGCAAATCCTGCGGATTCGTTGCGGTATGAATAAATATAGTAATCTGTGACTGGTTACCTGTAAGCGGAAAAAGAATGGTGAAAAGTAACCTAACTGATGGTTATCAACTTTCACTATTCGCTTACTGATTCAATACAGGGAGGAGATAATTTCGGATTAACGATCATGAGACCTTATCGTATTCCAAAATTGACCAAATGGATACTCTCCAAGATCACAGATGAGGCGATGTGTGCGGCGATTGTGGAGGATATTGAATATCGGTGTGTCCGAGTAAGAAAGAAAGGTTCAACGGCTGCCTTTATCTGTCATATCTTCCAATGCATAATCATCATCACGCCACTTCTCGTGGATAATATGTTCGGAGGATTCGTAATGTTGAAGAATCATATTAAAATTGCACTTAGAAATATCAAAAAGCAAAAAGTCAATTCTTTTATCAACATATCCGGATTGGCTGTAGGACTCGCAGCGGTTATCCTGTTGATGTTATACATTCAATATGAAATCAGTTATGACCGTTTCCATGAGAAGGCGGATCGCATATACAGAGTCGCACTGGAAGAAAAAGAGTCCCAACGATTGGTCATTGCCACGCCCGCTCCGTTGGGGCCATTAATGAAAGCCGAATTTCCGGAAGTAGATGAGGCGGTACGATTCATGAAGAGAGACAATCGTCTGGTCTCCTACCATGATCAACATTTTATGGAGAACAATTTCTTCTTTGTCGATCCGGAGATTTTCAGTCTATTTTCATTGGAGCTGTCAGAGGGGGATCCCGAAACCGTGTTATCGAATCCGAATTCGTTGGTGATTACAGAAACCATGGCACTGAAATATTTCGGGAATGAGAATCCCATGGGCAAGATCATGCGGTTTGAAGATGTATTTGATTTTCAAGTGACAGGCATATTAAAAAATCTCCCGGAGAATTCTCATTTTCAGGTCAGTTTTTTAGCTCCTTTCTTGACACAAGCGCACATTTGGAAATGGATAGATCTTCCAGGCTGGCGTTTCAAGATGTATCAAACGTACTTCACACTGAAAGAAAATCTATCAACTTTAGGACTCGAACAAAAGATATTCTCGATTTATCGGGAACGTTATGGAATTGAATATGCCAATAAGCACGAGTTCCTCCTGCAACATTTACCCAGTATTCATCTACATTCAAATGCCACTCGTGAGATAGGTACAAATGCAAACATACAAACGATCTATATCCTTTCACTGATTGCTCTGCTCATTTTAATCATTGCCTGTATCAACTTTAACGACGGCCCAATCATCACGACGCCTGAAAGAAATTGGTTTGAGAAAGGTGATTGGTGCTCAAAAAAATCAATTGATCAAGCAGTTTATCGGAGAATCTTTAATTGTGACTGCGTTTTCATTCATCATAGCGTTTTTCATTGCCGGATTGGTACTTCCTGCATTCAATACATTTGTGGGTAGAAATCTATCATTAAATATTATTGCGAATAAAGAATTTCTCATCTGGCTCTTTTTACTCTTGGGAACGGTCGGCTTGTTCGCAGGGCTTTATCCGGCTTTCTCCATTGCAGCCCTTTCTCCTGCTTCATTGCTCAAAAAAGAGTCCATCGGTTTCAAAAAATCAAAATTCCGAAACAGTTTGATCGTTGCTCAATTTGCGATCTCCATCATCCTGATCATTGTCACATTCATCATAAATGGACAAATGCATTTTGTTCAAACAACAAAAGTCGGATTTATAAAAGACAACATTGTGGTGGTTGACATGAATAATGAGGATATTGAGGAAAATATTGAGAATATCAAGACCGAAGTGCTCCGAAATCCCAATATTATTTCCGCTGCCACCTCGTCATACCTTCCCAATAATTCAGGGGGTAGAAATGTACCCAGCTGGCCCGGGAAAGCGGATGATTTAGAAATCCAAATGTATTTTAATCCGATCGACTTTGATTTCCTTGATTTATACGAAATAGAGCTGGTGGAAGGCAGGAATTTTTCCAAAGAAATTTCTTCCGATGTAAACGGGGCTGTCATATTGAATGAGTCGGCAATAAAAGCCATTGGATGGGAATCCGGTATCGGCAAAGATTTTATACACACAGATTTTCGCGGTGCAGCCCATACGTTTAAAATTGTTGGCGTGGTCAAAGATTTTAATATGCTCTCCCTGCACAGGCCCATTGCACCGTTTTATTTTATATGTGACCTGGACCATGCAGCGACCTATCTCTCCGTTAAGATACAAGTTGAGGAGCAATCAGGAACCATTCAATATATTGAAGAGATCTTCAAACGGTTTTCACCAGTCTATCCATTCAATTACCAATTCTTTGAAGATGGGTTTAATGCAACCTATCAATCTGAACTGAAGCTCGGAAATATTTTCAGTCTTTTTTCAATGCTTGCCATCATCATTGCATGTATGGGATTATTTGGTCTAACTCTATTCTCGACAGTTCAGAGGGCAAAGGAGATCGGAATTAGAAAAATCTTAGGTGCCTCTGTGTCGGGAGTCGTGTTGATTCTTTCCAAACAATTCATGAGATGGGTCTTGGTTGCGAATTTAATTGCATGGCCGATAGCCTATTATACAACGAGTCGATGGCTGCAGCAGTTTGCTTTTCGTATCGATATTGGGATTTGGGTATTTCTGGTTTCCGGCCTATTCGCCCTGGC
>CAZYTI010000319.1:0-5726 GCA_964650065.1 uncultured bacterium | reverse complement strand
CGTTTTTATAGTACTCAAATACTTATTTTCTGATCTAAAATCCTGGATGATTTATCTGCTGACTTTTATGTTGCTTGCACTTGTTTTTACCGGCCGATTCTTCCCCTATATACAAAATCCAATTATCATCTTCGACCCTGAAAACGCTACCGAAATAGATTTAGCGAAACGAATGTTTCTTGCCAATATCATTTCTTTTCTATTTGTCATGCTTTATTCTTACAATCTCTATAAAAGTGATAAAATCCTAGGTACATATATCAACCTGTATATCGCTGCATTCTTCGTATGGCTCGTGACACAATTCATTACACTATCGTCTCACGTCTACGGATTTCAAACTTACGAGACGAGCAGCTATATTCTCACTTTCAACCTGCTCTTCATGGGCATGATATCCTTTAAAATATTATTCTTTCTCTGCTCAGATTACGGTGAATTCTACGAATCCCTGATCAATAAGAAAATCAGCACCGGGAAGGTAAAAATCAAAAGATACCGTATCGATATGAATGTCCAAATCCTTCGTTTTCTCAAGTTCTATTTCTATCATCGTCGCAACTATTTGCTATTGTTATTTTTCCTGTTTACGATTATGCTGGCCTATTATCGATTCCCCAAATTCTTCACGATGAGTATAATCGCTCTCTTACTCAGTAGTTTTACACTTTTTGGGTTCGTCAATATCCTTTACAAGAGAAGAGCAAAACAAAAATATACGCTGCCATAAAACCATTTAAAGTTTAAATACCTAAGGAGATATCATATGGTTGTCGGTCAAAGTCCTCAAATGTTAAATATCAAAAGAATGATGGAGGAGATTGCTAAAAGTAATGAAAATACTTTGATCATCGGTGAGACAGGTACCGGTAAGAAATTGATTGCACAAGAGATTCAGGCCCAAAGCAAACAAAAAAATAAGCCCTTCGTTGTTCTGAACTGTAAAGAGGTCGGGGATACGATTTCAGAGACAGAAATCTATGGAGAAATAATCGACGGACCTCGTGGGATTGAACGGCAAATAGGAATCTTTGAGCAGGCCCGGGGAGGGATCCTCTATCTCGATCATATTGATGGCTTGAAGCCCGAATTTCAACAAAAATTTTTCAATATCTTCAAAGAACATCGATTCCGCAAACCTGGTGAAAACAACTTCATCGAGACCGAGTTTCGTGTCGTTTCTGCAACGACCAACGAAAAACTTCTCGTGGATGATACTTTCCGGAGGGATCTCATGGTATTGTTAAATACCTTCACCCTCCACATCCCACCATTAAGAAACCGGAAGCAAGATATCCCCATTTTATTCACACATTTTCTCGAGCAGTGTTGTGATGAATTCCACAGAGAAATTCCCCCTGTCGCATCCAACATTTTTGAATCGGTCTTGGAATATGAATGGCCGGGAAATATATTTGAACTTCAAAATTCCGTGCGGAATCTCGTCGCCATGTCTCCGGAGGGTAAGCTCTCCATCTCCTACTTGCCCTTTGAAGTAAAAAGACATCCTTTTGAGTTGTTAGAAGGCCACGAGTTGCCGGAGGCCGTGAGCGAGGTCGAGAAATATCTCATCAAGAAAGCCCTGGGTCGTTTTGCAGGCAACCAGTCCAAGGCTGCCCATGCACTCAACGTCTCCGAAGCAGCACTCCGGTACAAAATGAGAAAATACGGCCTGGTGAAAGCAGCATTTTAAGAAGAACGTTAGTCTCTTCTCAGGGATTCCTTAATTCTCTCAGGTGTCATGGGGAGCACATACATTCTCAATCCGATAGCGTCATAGACTGCATTGGCCATGACAGCACCCATCGTTGTGATGGCAGGTTCGCCGCATCCCTGGGGAGGCATGTCGGGATTGTCGACCAACACCGTTTCGATTTTCGGTGTCCGGGAAAAACGTGTAATTTCGTATGTATCAAAATTCTCATCGAGCACTTTCCCACCCTGAAATCGGATCTCCTCTGTGAAACAATAGGAGAGCCCCATGGTGATACATCCTTCGATCTGCAACCTGGCTCCCAGGGGATTAATGATTTCACCCATATCCTGAGCACATACGACCCGCTGGACGCGAACATTTCCAGTTCTCTTGTCCGCCTTAATTTCGGCCATCGTGACAACATAGGTATTGAGATAATTGGTACAGGCAATTCCGTACCCCTTACCACTGGGTGCTTTGGAGAATGAATGGCCGAATTGATCAGCAGCAGCTTCCAGCACACGTCGCATTCGTTCGTCATTTAAGTTCTTCATGCGGAAAGAAAAAGGATCCATACCCGCCCCTTGTGCCATGATATCGGTTTGAGATTCCATGGCAAACACATTGGTATTGCTGCCAGGACCCCTCCAGGCTCCGACACCAAAGGGATGGACACCTCCACCCCCCCGCCAGGCACCCCGCGCTAAAACCCGATGATGAGGAATATCATAAATGGGTTCCGAACTTCTCGTCCCGGCAAAAAAGATATCGAAGTCCCAAAAAACAATCTTACCCGATGCATTCAGTCCGGATTTGGTTTTGATCACAGCGGCAGGCCTGAACGTATCGTAAAAAAATTCTTCCTTCCTGGTCCACGCCACCTGTACAGGACGGTCTGTCAGTTTGGCTAATCGTGCAGCCTCTTCTGCCTGTGGGTTTCTCGTTTTTCCACCAAACCCACCTCCCACAAAGGGTGTGATGACCCGCACCTTATCCGAAGGAACACCCAAAACCTGGGCGACCGATCGTTGCGCCCCAAAAGGCGATTGTGTCGAAGCCCAAACCTTCACCTCATCTTTCTCTATGTGGACAATTGCCGTATGGGGTTCACTGGGTGCATGGGCGACATAGTGATTCAAGTAAGACGATTCGAATGTTTTAACCGCTAATCCCATTCCCGCTTCCAAATCCCCCTTTTCGGTAACGATATCCCCTTCAGGAGCAACTTTCTCCAAATGATCGAATATCGTTTGATTGTTCACGATATTTTCCGGAATTTCATATTCGGCCTTGATACGATGCAGGGCATCTTCAGCAATATCCGGATGTTCATGTAGAACGGCCACCAGGTCACCTTCATGGATTATTTTTACATCCTTTATCCCTTTTGCTCCGGAGACATCGACTGTTTTTAATTTAGATCCATGTGCCGGCGGCCTCAAAATTTTTGCATACAGCATCCCCGGCACGCGAATATCACCGGCATATTTTGCCTTTCCGGTCACTTTCTCCCCTGAGTCGGTACGGTGTTTGGCCTCTCCGGATACCGTATGCTGTGAGTGGTTTTTAATAGGCACTTTCCCATCCAAACGTCGAGCGATCTGTTTTCCCATGGCTAATTCGGCAAAAGAGACCATTTTCTCAGGATCATCTTGATCTTGAATGACTCCGTTCCTGACAAGGAGTTGTTCTCGTGGTATTTGGAGCCGTTCGGCGGCCAGTTGAAGCAGTACGGCTCTCGCCTCTGCCGCTGCCTGCCGCAGCGGAGGACCAAAGTACTTTGTCGTTCTCGAACCGAAAGTACCCGCGTCCCAGGGACACAGGGCCGTATCCCCCAGGACCATATCTACGGATGCAAAGGGGATATCCAGTTCCTCGGCCAGCATCTGAGCCAACGAAGTGATGATCCCCTGTCCCATCTCGATCTTACCAGTGAAGCAGGATACCCGGCCATTTTCACCTATTCTGAGATAGGCATTAAAATCCTCCGGATATCCGCGCTGACCTCTTCCCTGCATGAATGCCGTGGGATCCCCAACCACAAACAGGATCGTAATTCCTCCACCCAGGGATTTGAGAAATTTCCGACGATCCAGCATGCTTAAATTGACCGGCTGGTTTTCATCGAATGCATCCTTAGCCATGGTCATTCTCCTTTCTGGAGCCTAGCAAAACAATAAAAATTTCTTCGGTGAAAGATAAGAATAATTTAAATATAGCTTTTTTTTAATTAAAAATACAACTAAATTCTGACAGATCGGCTGGACAACAGCAGGGAGTACAAAATGGGCCAGGAAGAATTTATTCAGCACTACGTTTGCACAAACGAGACATCTGTTATGGTTGCGGCCTGTGTGGTGACGTCTGTCCAGAGGATTGTATCGAAATGATATCAAGAATGTGAAAGACATATCAGTGAGATATCATATAGAACCTGGGCCAATGCAAATTCATTCATTTGAAAATTTCAGAATATTTATCAATCATCAAAATGATAAATGATGCCACAATAAAAATGCTTTCATGACCGTTATATCAATTAGGAAACCGTAAGAATCAAAAAAAGCATTGGACGACCATCAACATGCCAACGCTGTTGAACATAAGAGCAACACCCCTCCTTTTCCTAACATTTATTTTTCAAATATCCTCCCTCGCCCAGGAAGTCCAGCTCACCAGCGCGCCATACGATCACTTCTTTCCCGAATTCTCCCCGAATAGTGATTGGCTCGCATATCCCCGAATTGTGGAAGGTGGTGATACGCTGATTTTCATTATATCATCCCAGGGTGGAGATGAGATTCAAATATCAATGGACTCCACATGTCATGGGAATCCCCAGTGGTCCCAGGACGGCGAGTGGATCTGTTATGAAAAACGGGACAGCACGGGCTGCCTGCAAATCTATAAAATAAGACTGGATGGAACTCAGGAGCAGGCCCTCACCTCATTTCCCATCGACCATTCCATGCCCAAATTCTCCCCTGACGGGACCTGGATCGCCTATTATCGTCGTGTTGAGGGCATCAGCTACCAGATTTTTAAAGTGCTGGCGAATGGTGGCGAAGAAATTCATCTGGCCGATTTCGAGCATGCATGCAACGCACCCCAGTGGTCGTCCGGGGGAGAATGGATACTCTTCCAGGAAAGGGATTCCGTATTATCGACCAACGTGGGTGTCTGGCGTTTGTACAAGATTGCCTCGGATGGAGGGCAGGAAATCCGGCTGACCAGCGCCGCAGCGCTCCACGAAGGGCCGCATTGGTCACCCAATGGCATGTGGATCGTCTATGAATACCGAAAGCCCATCGTGGGTGGATATTCACAGATATATCGAGTTTCAGCTTCCGGAGGAGAAGAAATCGCTTTGACGTCCGATTCAAGCACTCATGAAAGTCCTCGCTGGTCTCCGGACGGTAGCTGGATCACCTATGAAAGGAGGGGACCTCCTTACCAGCGCAGACAAATCTACAGAATACACCGGACAGGAGGAGATGAAATCCCGGTCACAGCCAATGATTACAGCAATCACTATCGTCCCCGCTGGTCTCCCGATGGAAAGTGGATCGCATACGTACGATATGATGAAAATCGAAAACTCCAGATCTATAAATCATCTGTATCATCGACAATCATTGAGCACGATAAAGCCATGCCATCAAAAATAGCACTGGAACAAAATTATCCCAATCCATTTAATGCAGGAACGCTTATCCGCTTTTCATTACCCCATCGCACACATGTCAAACTTGAACTATTCGACCTGACGGGAAGAAAATTGATACTTCTATTAAACGAGGTCAGGGTCCAGGGCAAGCACGAGTTAAGGTTCCTTGGGGAAGGACTCTCCAGTGGAATATATTACTATCGTTTGAATGCAGAAGGACAATGTGAGACAAAGAGTCTGGTCATCTTGAAATAGTTCATTAATGAGAGAAAAACATGAAACCACAGAGGTCACAGAGGGGAGATAAAATTTTATTGTGTCACATAAATAATATTAATAATTTCTCTGTGTGCTCTGTGGTTA
>CAZYTI010000318.1:0-5726 GCA_964650065.1 uncultured bacterium | reverse complement strand
CCCGATTGCAGGGAAACTAAAGACACGGACCAATCAGGAGATTATCTTGAAGGAATTGGCCATCGAGGGCATCTGTTCGATACAGTCAGGAGATAATCCGAGGCTGCTGAGGGATAAACTGGTCACGTTTCTGGCTCCCAATGTGCGTGAGGGGATTAAGGAGACGAATTGATGAGAGACCGGGGAAGCAAAAAGAAAGGTGATGATGGGGGGGGTGGAGGAGATTGGGCATTAAGCTATGGTGATATGATGACGCTGCTGATGGTGTTTTTTGTACTCATTGTTTCTTTTTCCACGACAGAACTGATCAAGTTTCGTCAGGCCATGGGATCGTTGAAAGGATCCCATGGCGCCCTCTTGGAGCAAGAAGGTCGGGCTATCATTAGAATGGAGTCCCTATCCAGCATGTCGATAACAGATCAGGATATCATGTTAAAAATTCTGGAAGAGCTTGAAGTACAGGCTTTCGATAAGCGTGCTCAAGGGGAGATAGATGTTGAGATTAATCAAAAAGGACTTAATTTTCGTATTGGCAGCGAACTGCTTTTTGACCTTGGCAGTGCAGATCTCAAACGGGATGTCCTGACGATACTGGACAGTATTGCAAAAATTATACGAAGATTCAGTTGTGAGGTGAGGGTAGGAGGGCATACAGACAGCTTACCTATCCGGACGAGTCGGTTTCCTTCCAATTGGGAATTGTCATCGGCCCGGGCTTCGAGTGTGGTCCGATATTTCGATGAAGTATTGAGGATTGAACCCACTCGATTCGTGGCCGTGGGATATGGTTCCCACAGGCCCTTGTTACCTAATTTTACTGAAAAACAAAGAAAAACAAATAGAAGAGTCGAAATTGCGCTCAATTGGGCGCAATCATCAACCGGAATGAGTTCGGTTTTGAATTAGATCAGGGTGTAAACGCTATGGCAGATGAAAATCAAAAAGAAATGATTCAAGCTTCTCCAAACCCGAAGGAAGCTTCTCCAAAGGCGAAGGAAGCTCCTTCAAAGGCGCAGGAAGCTCCTGCAAAGGCCAAGGAGGCTCCGGCAAAGGGGAAGGAAGCTTCACCAAAGAAAAGCAAGAGAAGAAAAAAGGTGAAGTCCGAAAAGGTGAAGTCCAAAAAGGTGAAGTCCAAAAAGGTGAAAAAACCATCCAAAATGAATTTACAAAACCTGGCACTGAAGATAGGCATTGGTACTGTCGTTGTTCTTTTGGAAGTCGGTGTTTGCTATACCCTGGTCACTCAATTTCTCCTACCCGGAGATGAAAAAACATCGGGTGAGGTATCGGATTCGGAAGCACAAGATATTGATCGTACCGCGGCAAAGGGAGAGCAGGGGAATTCGAGTCAGACTCCGCGAGTGGTGAATAACAATCCCGATGAACATGTTAAAATTGCGGGGCTTTTCACATTGGAAGATTTGGTAGTCAATCCGGCTTTCACAGGGGGCAAGCGTTTTTTTATTGTGTCGATGGCTCTGGCCGTGGAATTGGAAGAGATGCTGGATGTGTTAAAGGAAAGGGAACCCATTATAAAAGATCGAATTATTGGACTCATAGCTCAGAAGTCTTTCACATGGCTGGCCAACAACGCCAACCGAGAGACGCTGCGCAATGAGATTAATACGGTTGTTGAAAATATCATCCGATCTTCGGGTGGCGTGCGTGTCTATTTTACCAAGTATGTTTTACAGTAACTGTGGAAGGATAAATCTGTTGCCGAAGTCTTATCACAAGAAGAAATTGATAACCTGTTGAAGAGTACCGAACCCGGTACTCAAAAGCAACAAGAGGAAATAGCGAACGATAAGGAAAACACGTATCTTTATGATTTCAAGCATCCCAACAGGGTGACGAAAGATCAACTCAGGAATCTCCGCACCATTCATGAGAGCTTTTCAAGATTGCTGGCTACCTATTTAACCACCCTGCTTCGGACGATCGTGGATGTGAATCTGCTTTCCATTGATCAGGTCACTTTTCTGGAATTTACAATGGCCATGTCCAATCCTGGATGCATCTGGGTTTTTAAATTGGATGATCAAGAAGGAAAGGGTATCATTGAGATCAGTCCCGATCTGATTCTTCTCACCATTGAAAGGCTTTTTGGCGGAGAAGGAAAGCGCTCCGGAGTAGCAAGATCGCTTTCGGTTATCGAACAGAATGTCGCCAGTAAAATCGTCGAACGTTGCCTGAGCATTTATGATGAGGCATGGGAAAAGGCCACACCCATTAAGACGAATCTCGTATCCTTCGAGATGAATCCTCAATTTGCCCAGGTGGCGCCAGCCAGTGAGACGGCCGTGGTCATGTTCCTGGAAATCAGTGTACGTAATTCCACATTTCCGATGAATATATGCTTTCCCTATTACGTGCTGGATCCGATCATCAAAAAATTGGCAGCCGATAGTTGGTTGGGATTTTCAATGATACAGAGAGAAGAGGATGACCGACAAAAGGCGGAAGAATCCTTGAGAATGTCAGAGGTGGAGGTCACAGTAAAATTGGGAGAGACGCATCTCTCTGTTCGAGAGCTCATGGATCTGGAAATCGATGATATCCTTGTTTTGGATGCAAAGATCGAAAAACCGTTTAAGATTATCATTGGTGAAAAAGATCGGTTTTTGGGGACGGTTGGAAAGATGGGGAAAAAACTGGCCGTTCGAGTTGAGAGCGTCTTAAATGACGTCGCAGAGAATGTGCCTGAAAAGAACGCAGTGGCACAATAACCATTCATCATAAAATGATTTTATGGGAGACGACAAGTGCAAGAAACAGAAAACACGACTACCGACAGTACCGATGCTCAAGCCGAAGAGACGACCTCGATGGGTGAGGAAATAAGCGATTCTCCCGCTGCGGATCAAGCTTCTTCATCAGCAGATAAAGAAAAAGTCGAAGTCCGAGCCAGCCAGTTTACTCCCATTGATACCGGCAATGGTGTCTTTCAGAGGGAGGGGAATATTGGGAGGCTCATTGATTTGGAACTGCCCATTGCCGTGGAATTGGGTCGGGTGAAAATGCTGGTCAAAGACATTCTCGAATTGGGACCCGGGGCAGTCGTTGAGCTCAATAAATTCTCCGGTGAACCCGTGGATATTTTTGTAAACAGTAAAAAATTCGCTGAGGGTGAGGTGGTCGTTATCGATCAAAATTTTGGTGTTAGGATTTTGGCACTGGTGGGGGCCGATGAAAGATTGGGGAATCTCCAATAAAGAAATATGAGGAAAATAGAAATGAATAAGCCTTTCAGCCAAAATCGGCGCGGGCGATTTTTTATCCTCTTCTTGGTCATTCTCATTTATTCAGGGAACGCATCGGTCGTACAGGGGATCCCCACCTTTTCGTCTCAAGAGGTTGAGACATCCCAGGTTGAACCGGAATTGGAGGATTTGGGCCAACCCAGTCTTGGGCCCATGGTTGTTAAAACAATCGGTTTACTCCTCCTCCTGATTGTAATGGCCTATCTGGGCATGTATTTTTTCAAACACTTTTCCTACCGGAAGCGGGGAGAGGGGCTCTCTATCCGGGTGGTCGGTTCGACACTTCTGGGTCCAAAGAAGGGAATCTATCTGGTGGAGATTGAAGATCGCAGACTGGTTCTGGGCGTCACAGAGGCGTCAATCTCATTCCTCACAGAACTCGAGCAACGGTCTCCGGATGAGTTACCGCCTTCCCTGGATCAGAAGTCCGATAAAAATACCAGTGGCCGATTCCAGTCTTTTTTGGATACTTTGACGAAAAAATGAGGAGGCAATGGAGAGAATAAGTCGAAAAACGAGAAGGAAAATTATTGGGGCGTGGGCTCTCATCGGTTTTGTCCTCTTGAGTGTTACGCTACTTCAGGCGCAAACACCGATTCCCAAAATTACCATTGGTGTGGATAGTGCTCAGAATCCCGGAGATGTGGCTGTCACACTCCAGGTCCTTCTGCTGCTGACTGTCCTGTCCCTGGTACCGGCCATTATCGTGATGATGACCTCGTTCACACGAATTGTCATTGTATTCTCTTTTCTCAGACACGGTTTGGGCACGCAACAGTCACCCCCGACTCAGGTCGTTATCGGACTGGCCATGTTTCTGACGATATTCGTTATGGCGCCGGTAGGACGACAAATCAATGATGAAGCACTTCAGCCTTATTTGAATAGAACGATATCCCAGGAAGATGCCTATAAACGAGCCGTGGAACCTTTGAGGGACTTCATGCTTCGTCAGACAAGAGAAAAAGATCTGGCTCTGTTTGTGAATTTAGCCAAGCTGGAAAAACCGGCGACGAGTGAGGATCTTCCAACGCATGTCATCATTCCCGCGTTTATTATCAGTGAGTTCAGAATTGCTTTTCAAATCGGATTTCTTCTTTATATCCCCCTTTTGGTCCTGGATATGGTGATAGCGAGTGTGCTTTTATCCATGGGAATGATGATGCTGCCTCCCATGATGATATCGCTTCCTTTTAAATTGATCCTTTTCGTTTTGGTCGATGGATGGCATCTCATTGTGGGTTCTATGATTGCGGGTTTTAATTGAGGAAGGAAAAAAACCAATGACTATGGATTTGGTAATTCAGATGGCCTATCAGGCCTTGTATACGGTGATACTGGTCGCTGCTCCCATGTTGATGGCAGGTTTGGTTGTGGGATTATTTGTAGGAATCTTTCAAGCCGTCACGCAAATTCATGAAATGACACTGACGTTTGTTCCGAAAATATTGGCCGTTGTGACCGCACTTATCATTTTTTTACCATGGATGATGCGAACACTACTCACGTTCACCTTGCGTTTGTACTCTATGATCCCGTCAGTCGTGAAATGATGGCCTAACTGTTTGGAATGAATGTGAACGGAATCTGGGAACATATCGGTCTCTTTGCTGTCCTGTTTAGCCGTATTTCGGCTTTTCTTTTTATGTTACCTGTATTTGGGAATCGATCGGTTCCGCCTCCGGCCAAGATTGGATTGGCGGTGTTCATGAGTATTCTTTTGCTCTCCCTGATGAAAGATGAGCGCAGGCAATTACCCGAAGAGACAATATCCTTTATGCTTATCATCGTTAAGGAAGTTGTCGTGGGTATTACCTTGGGATTTATAACGAAATTTCTCATTGCCAGTGTTCAAATGGCTGGAGAAGTCGTGGGTGTCCAGATGGGATTTGGTGTTGCCCGGGTCATGGATCCTGGTTTCCAAGCACAAATTTCAATTATCGCAGAATTCAAGGTTTTTATCATACTTCTCTTTTATTTGATCCTTGATGGGCATCACTTTCTCTTAAATGGATTATTCCAAAGTTATGAGACTGTTCCCATAGCGAGTGGTTTTGTAGGAGAGGGTATAGAACGTCATGTGGTGGATATGGCCTTTGGAATGTTCCAGTCAGCGGTAAAAATAGGTGCCCCTATCATGGTTTCACTCCTTTTATTAAATATAGCGCTGGGCATCATCGCCAGGACTGTCCCTCAGATGAACATTTTTATTGTGGGTCTTCCTCTGCGACTCATCATCGGATTTCTGGCTCTTTCCGTAAGCATTACACTTTTTCTGCATTTATTTAAAAACATATGGGGTCACTTTCAGCAGGATTTCGTGGCTCTTATTCGACTCTTTTAGCCATCGGGAGAAGCGATGCCGGAGCAATCTTTCCAGGAAAATTCAGAAATAGCGACACCCCGACGCAGAAAAGAGGCCAGGGATAAAGGGAATATTCCCAAGATTACGGAGGTGAACTC
>CAZYTI010000317.1:0-5732 GCA_964650065.1 uncultured bacterium | reverse complement strand
TACCGAGCAAGGTTAAATTATTGAATTTTAAACGCCAACGAAAATCGGTGATGAAATGATTTAATCAAACTTCTTGAATCACTCTTTTTCAAACAGTGAGAACACGAAGTACCCAGTATAAAAGAATATCGTATTTAAGGGCTGTGGAATGAAGAGAAGTGATGTGTTTCCATCGGAATCCCTTTTTCTTTTTTGATAGCCTACTAATTTCTACCCGCCAAAATAGAGACGTTTTTTGATACAGGGCTATTCAAAACGACTAGTTTCTGACAGGGTCTTCATTTCAAAACGCTTAAAAAGATGTTTTAAGCCGTCTTTTTGTTTTTGGAAAACGAAGGAAGGAATAAAGCAAGATCGCTTTTTCCTCTAAATAAGCAATATAGTGATTCATCAAATAGCAAAACTGAAGTGAACCGATATAGGATTTTAATTCTATCCATCTTACCGATATAAACTCGATGTAAAACAATATTATCCACATATAACCTAGTCATATTCAATTGATTATAAGAAATCAAAAAGCGAGAGGAGAAGAAGGACGAAAAAATGATTGGTAAAAAAAAAGTTGAAGTAATGGAAATCTATCTTTTACACAAACTTTCAGGACGTCTAATCGACCATAAAGCGCCAGGTAGACGAACAGGCGTTGATAAAGACATTTTATCGGGGATGGTAACAGCAGTGTCTTCGTTTATCGAGGATGCTTGGACTACGGGAGGGAAGGCAACAGGATTTAAAACAGAAAACTCGACAGTTATGATCGAAAGAGGAAAACATATTGCTATTGCTGTTGTGATAAGAGGAGGCGATGCTCTTAAACTAAGATTAGTTCTAAAGAAGCATCTCAGCTTAATCGAGAACGAATTTGATGACATTTTCCCAAGTTGGAGCGGAGATAGATCTGAATTCGAGGGAATACAAGACCTCATGGATGATCTAACTGAAAAACTACAATCAACCCTTGAAGTAACATATTTTATTCCCCATCCCTACCCCGAAGCACCCAATTTCACGGGACGAAACATCGAAAAAAAAATGCTCACAGAATGGCTCATTCACGACGAAACTCATCCACTTATTTCTCTTGTGAGTATTGCCGGTATGGGAAAATCCTCGTTGGTATGGCGTTGGCTCCAAGAGAGCGTGATAGACAGAGGGGTGAACTTGGATGGAATAATCTGGTGGAGTTTTTATGAAAAAGGCATGACGTTTGACTCTTTTGTAAGGAACTTTGCAGCTTACAAATGGGGGAAAGAAAGTCCAGTTCTCGGATGGCCAATTAGTGATTTATCCAATCTGGTATATCAAGAATTCCAGCAGAGTAGGTACTTAATAGTGCTTGATGGAATTGAACGAATCCTCAAAGCGTATTTTGGCCTTGGCTCACCATATCGAAAAGATGAAAACACAATTCAAGTTTTAGAGGATGAGTATAGAACGTGCATCGACCCAAATGCTGAGATGTTTCTTCAGTCGCTATCAACCCCAATCACAAAAAGTAAAACCCTGTTCACAACCCGGCTTCACCCTCAGGCCTTAGATAACGTGATAGGTGGATTGAGATACGACTTGAAGTCGCTTTCAAAAGAAGATGCGGTGACATTTTTTCGGAAACAAGGAGTAAAAGGTACCAGAACCGAGATCGAACGGGAATGTGAAAAATATGGGTACCACCCTTTGTCATTACGTCTCCTTTCTGGATTGATCATCAATGAGCCAGGGTGTTCGGGCGACATCAGCGATTGTGAAGTGCTTGACCAGATCAAGGATATGTCTCCACGAGAACACAATATTCTGGAATTGGCATATGGTGCATTGGATGACTCGAAAAGAGAATTTATAAGTACTTTTGCAGCACTCAGATCTCCCGTGGATTATAAGGCGATTAAAGTATTTTCAAAGTTCGAAAGGGAAAAAGACCTTCGCGAGGCGCTAAAGGCACTTGTGAACAGGGGATTTCTGTTCCAGAGGAAAGAAGAGACTACAGACAATAAGACCGCAACGATCTATGGTTTACATCCCATCGTACGTTCTTATTGCTATGATAAGCTGGATAACAAAAAAGATGTCCATTCACAATTACAGGAATTCTTTTCGAAGGTCCCAACACCTAAGCGAATAAAATCAATAGGCGATTTACAACCCTTAATCGAACTTTACCATCACACAGTAGGAGCTGGAAGGCATGAGGAGGCATGGGACTTATTTGTGAACCGGCTAAAAGACCCGCTGTATTTTCAATTCGGAGATTATAACATCATCATTTCGCTCTTGATAAATCTTTTCCCTAAGGGAGAAGTGACAATACCCCTGATTTCTGAACCGCGTGCTCAAAATATCATTCTTCATGGAATGGGAAATTGCTACTCCCTTTTAGGTCAACCTTCTAAAGCGATACCTTTTTCTGAACTTGCAAATAAAATCGCAAGTGAAGAGCGTGATATGATACAACTCGTTATTGGTCTTGGGAACCTCGCCGACGATCAGCACAAAATCGGCGATTTAGAATCTGCAGAGGCTAACCTGTTGCAAGGATTGGAATTAGGAACCGAGATAGATGAGGATATTGTAAAATGGGCCATGAACCGTGAACTGATAAGAACTAAAGCATACATTGGTGAGTACACCGAAGCAAAATCTTATTTTAAAATGGCAGATACCATTGCAGAAGATGCAAACATTTACAAATGGCAATCTGTAAATTGGGCATACTACTCTCTTTGTTCTCTTTTCGAAGAAGATGCCGACGAAGCCTTACACCGTGCCCAAAAGGCCCTTGAATTCTCAGAAAAAAATGAGGGAGAAAATGAAGGGCCTGCCATTCGGGATATTATTCGGGCCTACTATCTCACTGGCTCCTCATATATTCTGCTGAAAAATGTTACCAAAGCAGAATATTCGCTTCAATTTGCTATCACCGGATCACGTAAGATTAATCTTGTCTCTCTGGAAGCGGATATCCTTTTGGCTATTGCTAGACTTCGCTTTTTTCAGGCAAAAAAGGAAGAGGCTTTGAAACTGGCAGTAGAGGCGTTAGAAATTGCCACTCGCTGCAGGTATGTTTTACAACAAGCTGACATTTACTTATTTTTGGCACAGTTCTATAACGCGACTGGTGACATTGAAAAAGCTTGGGACCATGCTGAAATCGCTAGGTTACGCACCCACCAGATGATCGATGTCAAAACAGGTGCCCTCATTACCAAGCCAGAAACCACGAAATATAAATACCATTCATGCTATGAGAGGGCGGGAAAACTGCTGACTCAGATAGAGAAAATACGAAAAAACAGTTAGGAGCTTTCAGTGTGGATGCTGGCCATCTACTCCTTTTTCTTTTTTTTATCTGGAACGTATCCACTTCTATCCCAGAGATGTGTTTTCACTACGATAGCAACTATGAACACGATGACGGTGGGTATCACCACAAGCCAGATTGAAATTATTGCTATCGGTTCGGAAGTCGGCTTACCTTCAAGTGCATTTTCGATTTCTTCTCCTGTCATACCACTCGTAACTTTTATCGTCTTTTTACCTTGGCTGAAACTTACCGATTTTTCTTCGGCTTCATCGAGTTTCTCCCAGTCGTCCACGGCAATCTTCTGCTCTTCCTCCGAGGTTTTGACATCCACGACCTCGAACTCCGACTCCTCACCAGTCTTCCCATCTTCATACCCAATCGTGAGATCATAACTTTTATCTTTCTCCATGTTCCTGAATTTCAGGTTCTCGTTCTCGAAGGCCAAGTCGTCGGTGGTGTTCTCTGTGGCCGTGGTCCTCACGCCGAAGGTCTTACCCGTGAAGTTCGTTATCTGGGTGATGTCAACCGTGTATTCGCCGTCTTTCGCACCCTCCAGGTCGATAGTGATCTCCGGAAGTACAGGGGTGACGAAGATCTGCAGCTCATCAGTGGGCATGTAGTGGACATCGGGAAGGTCGAGGACGCTTCGTTCCAGGGATCTCACCGAGGCCTCGATGCTCCCGTTGGATTCAAGGGCGATGATGGTTCTTTGCACAGACAGGGGTTCAGGAACCTCCACGGTTCTCACAGCCGTTGTCTGCTCGAATTTGGTGAGGGGGCGGGTATTCACTTCGCTCCCTACTGTAACTTCTCCCTCGAAGACCTCAACCGTGGTGTTCTCCTCGGTGACGTTCAGGAAGAAGAAGGAATGCTCTTCAAGCGAACCAAACTCCATGACCACGTTGTATTCAAGGCCCGGGAACTTCGTATCGATGATGTCCATCTTCGAGAGGTTGATGACAGGGGCAGGTGGTGGTGCCCTGCCTCTTCTTCCTCCACCTCCACCCGGAATCCAGATGGTCACCTCACCGCTGATGAGCGTCATGTATGCGGTGTCCTGCCATCTGAGAAAACCAACGGTGGCGTCAGAGAGCAGCACGTAGATATTGCCCGCATAAGTCTTGCTGGCGTTGATAAATTTGTTCGGGTCGATGGTGATGACCGATTCGCCCATGGTGGAAACGATGTCTCCAGAACGAATCTCATCCCTCGAACCCAGAGGCGTGGTCACCCCATCCCGCATCACCGAGGCCGAGCCCCTGAGGATGGTGAGGGTGCCGATGGTGGCATTTCCCGGGGCCCTGACCCCTATCTCGGCGATCTGTGCCAGCTCACCCGAAGGTGTGGAAGGTGCGGTGACGCTCAGGAAAACGACCCCTATCTCTCCGGGATGAAGGATCAGTTCTTCATCCGAGAGTTCTGCCTCCCAGCCCTCAGGGATATCAAAAATCTCCAGATTCACCTCGGTATTAACAGGACCCCTGTTCTCTGCCTCCACAAGGAACTCCGCGGTCTGCCCTGCCTCGACGAACTTCACGCTCTCACCGATGACCCTCAGTTCGATGACCTGATTGGTGACATTGGAGAGGAAGAACATCGATGACGATACCACCAGGAGAACGATGACCGTCACCAAGGTCGCGGCTTTCGCCTTCTGGCCGGGCCTCTTCCTGAACCTACGCACGGCCACCACCTACTCCATGGGCTGTGGTGCGTTGAGTCTGCCTCCTCTTCCGTTTTCTCCTGACCGCGATGAAGAGGGCGAAGATGGCGAAAACAGGGATGAGGTAATCCTTGTACTCAGGCACTGCTGCCACCACAGCTGTGGAATCCTGCACCGAAACTGATGTATCTTCGGTGTCGTCGTCGTTCAGGGAATCCGCATCTGGATCAAATGTGATCTCGAACCATCGTGGGTCCTGGCTCTCAAAATCTGCCGTGGTTTGAACGACGATGAAGAAATCCTCATCAGCGGTTGCGGAAATCTCAGCATTACCATCATTGTCAGTAAACGTTATGGTGTGCACCCCATCGGTCAGGGAAAGGCTGGCAACCGTGATCACCAAGGTATCGGTTCCACTATCCCATTGGCTGTTGCTGTTGGCATCGCGATAAACATAAAGGTTCTCGATAACGTTATTTGCCTCGGTTGTTGTTAACGCGGTTGATGTTTTATATCTCTCGAAGAGGAGGTCCCACTTGTTGAGTTCGAGGGAGTTGTCACCTGATATCCCGTTGTGTTTCACATTGATCCTCATGAGATCATCGGTTTCTGAATTACCCATCGTGGATGGTCCTGTTTTCGTGGCAGTGTAGCCTGCGGAACCGCCGGTGTTCTGCCAGGCCATGACCTCGTAGTCGTCGTAATAGAAGCTCCCGGAGACGAAGTCCAGGTCGCCGTCATCGACCAGCACCCCCACAGCCACCGAGT
>CAZYTI010000316.1:0-5732 GCA_964650065.1 uncultured bacterium | reverse complement strand
GGTCAGAAACGAATCGTTCATCTTCCACGACCTCCAGTAAATCGCTACCCGGGCCAACGACCTGAAACGTGTCGGCCAGTACATCGATAATGAATAACCTTTGAGGTGAAATGATCAATGAAGACGATATATCATATCGACCAGTCAAATTAATGAACTCATCTTCCGCCTTGATTGTAGAGAGGGCCACCAATCCGGCGATAAAGAGAAATACCAATCCATAGCCGACAATCTCAATATATTTGACATACTTGGCGAGGAGTTTTTTAACGAATTTGTTCATGGAATTGACTCCAATTGGGATTTTTTAAAAAATCGCTTTTCCATTGCCATTTTTTTCCGAGTCTTCTCTCGGAAAAAATAGCACTTGCTTCACACCCTCGTCTGCTGTTCATATAACCTGGCAAACATCCCGCCTTGTGCCATCAACGTCTCAAATGATCCTTGTTCACAGATTCGGCCTCGATCGACAACAAAAATCTCATCAAAATGTCGAACCGAAGCCAGCTTGTGGGTGATCATGACGACCGTCTTATCCTTTGACACCCGTTCGAGGGTCTCTTCAATGATGTGTGCGGTTTGGGAATCCAGGGCACTGGTGGCTTCATCCATGATCAGAACCGAAGGCTGTCGCAGGAGCGCCCGGGCAATGGCAATCCGCTGCTTCTGGCCTCCGGAGAGTTTCGTCCCCTCTCCCAGATCTGTATCGTAAGCCTCGGGCAACTGGATGATGTCTTCGTGCACGGCTGCCAGCTTTGCTGCCTGGATAACCTCTTCGTCACCGGCATTGGGTTTTCCAAATCGTATATTTTCCCGTACATTGCCACTGAAAAGGAAATCTTCCTGGAGAATAATACCGATATTCTCGTAATAGGACCCCAATTTGAGATCTTTGAGATTCACCTCATCAGCCAGGATCTCGCCGGTATCGGGATCATAAAATCGCATGAGGAGATTTACCAAAGTGGTCTTCCCCGAACCCGAGGGACCTACCACTCCAATTCGTCTTCCTCTGGATAATTTTATCGATACTTGATTCAGTACGGTTTGTTCCGGTACATAGCTGAATGACACATGGTTAACATGATATGGCCCTGCGAATCGCCCCACAGAAACTGCATTTGGTTTCTCGCTGATGGTTGATTGGACAGACAATGTCTCCATCAGTCTGCGAGCGGGTATGAGCTGAATACGAATACCTTCAATGACACGAATATACATATTAATAGGTCCGAAAAACTGCTCGAGGAGAAGATAGAGACCAAAAATCACACCGGCAGTGGGCTGCTGAGTAATGCAAACATAGAACAGGGCCCCTGCAGTAAAGAGATATCGGAAGAAAAAGATAAAATCATCGGTGACCAGCTTCATGAAATAGTTCTGCCATTCGACCCGCAATAATTTTACATAGAGACCGATATTTTTGATAAATTCTGACTTGCCTTTTCCGAATGCGATCACCGTTTTGATCCCGGCAAACCAGGATTGCAGGCCACCATAGAAAATTTGACTCTCCCCACGAAACCTGGCTTCAATGCGCCTCTGGTAGTTGTACAGCCAGTGGGTCACCCAGATATAGGGAATACAGAAAATGACGAGAGCAATACCCACTTCCCTGTTGAATCCCACCACAATGGTGAAGAGGATGAGCAGCAGACGAACAGTGACCCGCACGATAAGATCCAGGGATTGGGTGATCATGCCCAGCACGCCATCCACATCATTTCCCACCATGGGCTGCTGTGCGGATTTAACCGAGCCCGTGGTCTCGAAGAGAAATCCGATAACGGCCAAATTGGCAAATCCAGGATCGAAAACCGTTCCGACCCGGTACATGTGCTCTCCCACCGGCCTTTTCTGGAAGAAACTCAGGGGTAGTCCCAGTACATGCTTGAAGACATCCATTCCCAATGAGATACCCAACCGCATGGAGATGGCATACTTGACGAGCTCAGAAAGGGTGTAGAAGGATAAAAAAAGACCGATCTGACAAACAATGACAACGATCAATACTTTGAACATGGCCCAGTCATGTTGTGCCAGAACCTGATCCATGAATTTTCGCATCAAAAGGGGTAAAAGGATGGTGTTGATATCCAGAACGGTCAGAATCACGGCGAGAAGCAAAACCAGCAGTACCTTGTCCCAGATGGGTGTCAGGTACCGCATGTAATAGAGAAATATTTTCCAGTCACTGAGGGTTTGCTTCTTCATTTTCCTGCCGGTCGCATTCATACCTGTTTGATCTGTTGTTGATAAAGATTAAAATAAAGCGATTTATTGTTCAGTAAATCATCATGTTTTCCGCTCTCAACAACCTTCCCTTTGTCGATGACCACGATTTCATCGGCATCGGCAATCAAGCTGATGCGATGAGAGATGATGAGAGTGGACACACTGTAGAATTCCTTTCTCAATGTTTCGATGATCGCATCCTCTGTAGCGATATCCAATGAAGACGTCGCTTCATCCAGCAAGAGAAGTTTCGGTTGCTTGATAAGTGCCCGGGCAATGGCAATGCGCTGCTTTTGCCCACCGGAAAGGCTGGAGCCTTCCGCCTCATCGGTATCGTATCCCCGGGGCATAGCCAGGATATCATCATGGATACCCGCTGCCCTGGCCGCTCGGACCACTTCTTCATCCGATGCCTTGGGATTGGCGTAACGGATGTTGTCCCGAATATTCCCATTAAACAAGAAGGTCTCTTGTAGAATCACACCGGTCTGATCCATGACGGATCGCATGTGAATCTGACGGATATCAGCACCGTCGATTCGGATGTTTCCGGAATCCGCATCATACATTCTGAGAGCCAGCATGGCGATGGTACTCTTGCCTGCTCCGCTGGGTCCGATCAGAGCAGTTTTTTGGCCGGGTTCTAGGGAGAAGGAGATATCCTGTAAAATGGGAAATCCCTCCCGATATGAGAAATGGACGGAATCAAATTCCAGACGTCCCTCTAACTTTTCGATTTTCTTGGCCCCGGCGGGTTCGACGATATCGGGTTCCATATCCAGAGTCTCGAACAAACGCTGAGCCGGGATAAGATAGAGACGGATTTTCTCAAAAAAGAAAAAGACACCGTTCAGATTATACAGCATGGCACGGGAAAAATAAACAATGCTGCCCCAGGTAATGATGGGTATTTTTCCTTTTAATCCCAGGTAGGCAAAAAAGGGCAGTGATAAGGGCCAGAGTACATGAATGGGAGACACACGTATCTGATCCGCGACCAGAATCTGCAAGAGATAGGCCGACTGGGTAGACTTCAAATATTTCACCATGGCCGAGTAGTATCGCCGGATCGTGAACCGAATACGATCAAAGGCCTTGATGACCCGTATACCGGCGATGCTCTCCCGCAACACCGCCGTCAGTTCCTGAGCCCGGACACGTTTCCTGTAATCCAGACGCTTAATAAAACTGTAGATATAATGAACGAGGGCAAAGATCGGAATTAAAACGATCGTCAGGTAGAACAGAATCTCCGATCCCGCCATTGACACAAGGTAAGCCATGAGGAGGGTTTGATAGGTATAGGAAATCAGTGCAGGCAATCCATTGAGAAACGAATTGAGTAACGGGATGAGGGCATCGATGTCGGCATTGGCCCTGTACATGTGTTCCCCCACCGGGCGACTCTGGAAAAAACGCAGGGACGATCCCTGCATATGACGGTAGAGATCCAGCCGAAACTTCAGTGAACACTTTAATCCAATATACCAGAGAAGCGTATAGAGGAGACTGTCGAAAATAACCCATCGAAACAGGAACGTCGGTAAAAGGAAAGCGAAACAGAATATTAAATAATCGTTGACCTGGCCTTGTCCGATGAAAACGGGAAGCTTTGAAAGAAGCAAGACAGGGAGGGTGTGGATGGTGCCCTGGATGATAAGAAGGACAATGACAAGAATATATTTATCCCAGAATACTGCGATGTATTTGAGCAGGCGTAAGAACAGCTTGATCTGGTTATATTTTCCATACTGGTCGTTTTGCTTCAATAGAGTCTCTCAATCAGCAAGAAAATCATTTCAATTCCACCTCGATTAATCTGGGAAAATATTCCTCAAATTCCACGCACGTCAGGTAAATGATCTTTCCATTGTCCCGGGATAATTCTGGGTGCTCCTTACCTGCATAAACGATTGGGCCGTCGTAAGCCAATGGATTTCGAAGCCCCACATTCGAATTCCATAATGTAATGGGCTCACTCCAGGGACCCCAGGGATGGGGTGCGGTCCGACCGACCAGCCGGCCCGTCGTCTCCCACGAATGGACAGCCAAATAGCATTCCAGATGGGGATTGTAGGAGACCGACATCTCCGTCGGCATGCCCTCCATAACCGATATGGCCTCGTCGAGATGGGGACTCCACCGGGGTTCCGTTGCGACCAGATACTCATATGCCGACACATGACAGAGATCAGCTTCACCGACCCGACTCAGGGCACAATAATGATAACCTTCCTTCAGATAGGAACCGTATATATACATCAGACCTTCTTTTTTATCATGCAGAACGGCCACACCAAAGCACGGTGCATTTTCATTCCATAATGTGGACGATCCATCATGTTGAACACGATGGAAAACCAGTTCGGGATATTTCGCTTTTGCCAATCCGGTACCTTCAACATCGAATTTATAAGGCCATTGCCGCTCAGGAACGATTCGAACACGAATATAGTACCAGTACACGTGATTCTCCAAAAAGACCGCATCCATTCCCCATATATGAACCCTTTCCGGATCTTCATCCGGCAAATGTGGAATGAGCTGTCGTATCTCCCCCTTCGAATTGGTCATATAGGAGAAATCCGTTAGACCTGAAGTAACCTCTCGGGAATGACAGATCAGACCACTATTACTCGGCATGTTTTCGATCACCCTTCGCCCATTCGCATCGAGAGTACCGACAAATGTATCCCCGAAAAACCAGAGACTTTCCTCTGCATTGATAGGAATGGAATAGGCGCCATCCTGGCCGATCATTCTTACATCGTTCTTAGTAAAGAGGTGCCCTAGGTCACATGCTTCTTTAACTTGTAATTTTGGAGTGTTTCTTTTTTGCATTTCATTCTATCTATTTAGGATCATTTTTCGTGGAGCGTGGAACCGTGGAGCGTAGAGCGAGAACATGATAACGTAAAGTGTAACGCGTTGAGCGTAGAGCGTAAACACCTGCAAGCAATCTCTTGCCACTTCATATCCCATAGTTTTTACACCATGATTTAGCATCGTCCATCATTATCGTTAACATTCTGCAGATATGATCATAATTGTCTTTTAATTCAACATAATCTTTATCCAAAAGATATTCACAGGAATGGGCAAAATCCAGCCAGACCTCTGTTTCTGCCGCTTCGGTGTCCGCATCACTCATTTTACTGACAAAATGAGCACAATATCTCCTTTTTCTCCAAGCTTCAGCAATATTGCCGCATACTGATCTGGAGGACTTCCTGATCTGGTCAGTAAGCGAATACTTTTCCTCAGCAGGCCAAGCCTTTGAGATTTTACAGATTATCATGGCCGATGAAAAAGCAAGCTGATAAACATAAAGATCTGTGTAATTTTTTACAACTTTTCCTTCTTCCCCTTTTATAATTTTATCGGTTGTAATAGACATTTTTTAGAATTTCACATTTTAAAAATCAACCATACTCTACACTTCTACGCTCTCACGCTCCACGCTCAACGCTCTACGCTTTACGATAGACGCTCCACGA
>CAZYTI010000315.1:0-5746 GCA_964650065.1 uncultured bacterium | reverse complement strand
GATGCAGCTTTTCTGCCTTGCGTTCCCCGGGCTGACCTTTTTTGAGCTATTATGTGAGTACGCTGTCAATTTTTATTGACATTCACTACCTGTCAGTATTATATTACACCCTATATGAGTAATCTTTAATTATGGTGCGACTAAAATGGACCTTAATGCTTTATCCGACCATCACCTTATGATCAATTCATTGGTCCAACAATTGAAAAATTATGACTATTCCAAGATTAAAGCAGATTTTCCTGGATATGAAATGCCCATATTAACTGAAATCAATCACAAGTCGGATGCTACGGCCTATAAAGACGATAAATTCTATATTTTCGAGATCGAAACTGCTGACTCTCTTTTTAAGGATCGCTCTCATCGCAATTGGTTATCTGTATACATTTTGGCGCAAAAGTATGATTTCAAATTCGTTCTTGTCGTTCCACTTGGATATATAGCTAAGACTCGCCTTCTACTTAGCGAGTTAGGGATTTACGCAGAGATCTGGACGCCTGAATAAATTCAGACATTCATTAAAAATCACCTTATACTTACAATTCATAAAAATTTCCTTGATTTTTCAGTTTGCATTATTTATTTTTTTCCAGGGAGAGAAAAAAATATGAACAAAGAAGACATATCAACACTGCACAAGATGCTCTTATATTTAATTGAGCGATTAGAGGACGAAAATTATATTGACATAAAAGCCCCTGTTCCAAATCTCGAAAAACCGTATGGGATTGCTTGGAATAGCACTATTCCTCTTTATGCCCCAGATGCAACTGCTGAAAAAAATGACTCATTTTACCTTTTCCAAATCATAACAAAGGATACTATCTCTAATACAGATATGCATCAAAAAATGCGGGCATTCTCTGAATTCGCTCTAAATTCAAACTCAAACTTCGTAATTGTTATTCCTGAAAATCTAGCTGATGAAGCTCGTCGTATTCTTGATGTCGACGATATATTTGCGGTGATTTGGACTTCTTAATATCCAATCCCGGATCCATTTTCACATCCCATCTGATCCCACTGGCCGGATCACCAGTTGCTATATCCTCACATAATCCCGTGTGAGTAATTTCGCCCATTCTCAACTACTTATTTTAATCTCGGACAATAGCTTTCAATTAAATGTTTGTTTTTGGATTTTTCTCTGGTTTTATTTCAAGAGAAATATACTTCATCGGAATTTATCCTCCCTACGAGCTATTATTTGTGATATTAATCATGTATAGTCAAGCCATACAATTGTTGGGGTGACCGGATGACACAGTCTATCACAGTTATGCTGTTCGCCGTTTTACTATTCTATTAGTCATCTCTTTCATTGTTGGGTAGTTATTAACTTGATTATTTTTAGCCATTGTGGAATAATCCAATTTATCCAGATCTTTTTACTGGAATTTGTTATATCATATTTCATTTGCCTTAATATATGCTCTTTGATCTCAACAGAAATCCTTTGATTTAAAAGAACTCCATCTTCACACTGAAAATTCCTGATTTGATGTTTATTTAATCACATATTTCCTCATACAGGAATGTATGATCTCCTCGCAATCTTTCATCATTCCGAATTCATTTTCGATATCATATTTCCTATTCTTTTTCCGCTTTTCTCCTCCTTCTTTTTCTCTTCCTTCTCCCTTTCTTCCTTTCTCTTCCTCTTTTCCCTTTACTCTTTTATCTTCTCCTTTTTTCTTTTTTCTTTATTATTCTCTTTCTTATTTCAGGCAAGAATTAAAAGATCGTTATATTTTTTAAGTATTTATAGGTAGAATCAAATGATGTATATGTTTTTCATTGATTTAGCTTAAGATCATTATAATTAGCCTTTTGACCAAAGAATGTATGTTTACGGTCTTCCGATTAGGTCATCATTATGTGTATTAGGTTAGAAATTATTTTAAAAGACAATGAATTGAATTAGTAGGATATAAATGTAGCGGCAAAATATAGTGTGCCCAAATTCGGCCTTCACAGATACCCAGATATACCCAAATTGACCCAATTTGCCAAAATTTTTGGACAAAAAAAGGGCCCATGGCTCACACATAAAATAAAAAATCATAGCCCTTTAGCCTTGTCGGGGCGGAGAGATTTGAACTCTCGACCTCATGACCCCCAGTCATGCGCGCTAACCGGGCTGCGCTACGCCCCGATATGGGTTTACAAATGGCTCATTAAAATACAGAAAACGGATTAAAATGTCAAGTTAATTCGGGAGCATATCGGGAGAGTCATTGTGCAGGAGGAGGGTATTGGTAAATAGCTTTTAGCTTTTAGCTGTTAGCTTAAAACAATCAACCAAGATATATCAAATCTGTCGGTGTTGATTGCTAGACAAAGTCTTTTTTTTAGAAGTCTTCCAGTGGTTTGATTAACTCGTCCGGGGGCACATTCAATTTGGGCTGAACTGTCATATGCTTTCGACTGTCTATTGAATGGGGAGGGACAATGCGAGCGATTTCTTTCTCATTTTGAATGACGACAAGGATCTCACCTGCCTTGACCTTTTCCAGATAGTTTGACAGGTTCTTACTCAATTTTGCTGCTGTAATTTTTAACATGAGTCACTCCTCCTACTTCACCAACTGCATTCTGATCGTGTGCCTCGAATCATTCACCCACAACCGACCCAGATAGGTACCCGTGGGTACGGGCAACCCTGCATGGTTCTTGTTTCATGAACGATTTCAATCCTTCATATGATCGGTAACCTGGTTAATCCAATGCATTTAAATTGTCATTTGAGTACTTAGCACTAAAAATAAATTTTCCGGATTTAAATGTCATCTTTTTTTGAAATTGAATCTATACCTGTTGTCATGAGGACAACCTTCCATCCTTTTTTATTTTTTTCTGACTTCTGATTACATGGCGCTTTGAAAATATACATGTTAAAATTGAAAATATCAAGCTCAACAAAATTCATGAGAAGTCAGAAAAAAATAAAGATGCCAGAAAAAATAAACGCTTGCATTTTCTCTACTTTTTTTTTAACATTCATCCCAGTAAAACCACCGACCGGAGTGCTATCCATGAGAATCACATATGCAATTCTATTTTTCATGCTGAGCTTCCTGGAACCGGGACTGGCCCAGGACGGAATGACCTTCGACAGGTATTTCATCGATAAGACCCTGCGGCTGGATTATTTTCATACCGGGATCCACGATAATGAAATCTATTCCTACGACGAAATCTTCCGGGAGCCTGTCTGGGCCGGCAGTATGGTCAATTTGATCGATACCCTCAACCTGGGGAAATACCTGTTCAAGGTGTACGATGTGAAGACCAACAGGTTGATCTATTCCCGGGGATTCAATTCAGTTTTTGGTGAATGGCAAACCGTGGGAGAAGCCCTCCGGGGGGTGTGGAGGACATTCAGCGAATCGATTCGATTCCCCTGGCCCCGGGGACCGGTCAAGATCACCATCGGGACACGTGACCGCTACAACATTTTTCACGACAATTGGGATTTCATCATCGATCCCGCCGAACTCAATATCCGCAAAACCGATTACTTTCCCGACGTCCAGGTCGTTTCGCTGATCCATAACGGCGATTCCCATGAGAAAGTGGACCTGGTCCTCCTTCCCGACGGGTATACGAAAAATGAAATGTCTAAATTCAAAAAAGATGCCCAACGGCTTCTCTCCATATGCTTCGATATCCCCCCCTTTAAAGAACGAGAGGAAGATTTCAATGTCTGGGCCGTCATGGCCCCTTCCAATCAGTCAGGAATCGACGACCCCCGTGGTGGCAAATACGTGGACAATATCCTGGAATGCTCTTACAATGCCTTTAATCTGGATCGCTATGTCCTCACCTGGAACAACAAGACCATTCGTAAGATCGCTTCCAAGGCTCCCTGTGACCATGTTCACATCCTGATGAACGAAGAGAAATACGGCGGTGGAGGCATCTTCAATCTCTATGCCACCTGTGCCGTGGACAACGAATGGGCCGGCTATCTCTTTGTTCATGAGTTCGGCCATGCCTTTGCAGGGCTGGGAGATGAGTACTACGTCTCCCAGGTCGCCTACAATGACTTTTATCCCCCGGGTGTCGAACCCTGGGAACCCAACATCACCGCCCTGGTGGACAAAGCCCGTGTTAAGTGGCAGCATCTGATGGATTCGGATATTCCCATCCCCACGCCCTGGGATAAGGACGGCTATGAATCGCAGCAAAGCAACTATGGTTTGGAGAGGCAGATGATGGTGAAAGCGGATGCATCACATACCACCCTCGACAGCCTGTCGGCCGCCTCAACCCAATGGGTGCATGATTTTCTCAGGAATCAGGCATATTGGGGCAAGGTAGGGGCCTACCAGGGGGCATGCTATGCGTCCGAGGGCCTGTACCGCCCCTTCATCGACTGCATCATGTTCACCAAGACCCTGAGCGGATTCGATCCCGTATGCCGAAGCGCTATAGAGAACGTGATTGACTTTTACTCAAGATAATCCTGTGAAGAATGGTGAAGCTTTGTCTAAAACGATACTGGTTACTGGTCAAATAAAGAAAAATTAAATACTGTTCAATTGATTATACTTTCATAATTCATAATTCTTAATTCATAATTCATAATTCTTAATTCTTAATTATTTAAAGGCAACTCTGCTGCATCTATAAGGAGACGTGCATGACATCGGAAGAACTGATTCAACTTGAAGACCGGCATGGTGCTCATAATTATCTTCCTCTGGATGTGATATTAACCAAAGGAGAAGGCATCTGGGTGTATGATATCGATGGGAACAAATATCTCGACTTCCTCAGTGCCTACTCCTCGGTCAACCAGGGACACTGCCATCCCCGTATTCAAAAGAAACTCATTGAACAGGTGAAGAGGTTGACCATCACCTCCCGGGCATTCCGGAATGATCAAATGGCATTGTTCTGCCGGGAAGTCTGCGAACTCACAGGCATGGAGATGATGCTTCCCATGAATAGTGGCGCCGAAGCCGTGGAAACCGCCATCAAAACCGCACGCAAATGGGGATACACCGTTAAAGGCGTGAAGAGAGACAGGGCCGAAATCATCACCTGCGCCGATAATTTCCATGGACGGACAACCACCATCGTCGGTTTTTCCACGGAAAAATTGTACAAGGAATTCTTCGGTCCCTTCACACCCGGTTTCAAGACCATTCCCTTCGGCGATGCAGATGCTCTGAAAAAGGCCATTACCAAAAATACGGTGGCCTTCCTGGTCGAACCCATCCAGGCCGAGGGTGGCGTGCTCATTCCCCCTGATGGATATCTGAAAGCATGCGAAACGATTTGCCGCAAATATAATGTCCTCTTGCTCCTTGACGAGATACAGACCGGCCTGGGCCGGTGCGGAAAATTGTTTTCCTGCCGGCACGAGGACGTTCAGCCCGATGTCTTTATCCTGGGCAAGGCCCTCTCCGGGGGCTTCTATCCCGTGTCCGCCGTTGTTTCCTCCAGGGAAATCCTGGGTGTCTTCACACCTGGAGAACACGGTTCGACCTTTCCCGGAAATCCATTGGCCTGTGCCATTGCGAGGGAGGCGCTCCGGGTCCTGGTGGATGAAAAATTGGTGGAAAACGCCGAGACCCTGGGTAATTATTTCATGGATAAGCTTCGGAGCATCCGGAGCGATCACATAAAAGCAGTCCGGGGAAGAGGGTTGCTCATCGGTGTGGAATTGAAAAAAGAGGCCGGTGGTGCCCGCTCCTTCTGTGAAACTCTGATGAGCGAAGGTCTCCTCTGTAAG
>CAZYTI010000314.1:0-5749 GCA_964650065.1 uncultured bacterium | reverse complement strand
GTTCTTCCTGACGATGTACAGCGATTTAAAAAACTCGGGATCATCGCATCCATCCAGCCATCTCATTGTATAGACGACATGCGATGGGCCAAAAACCGTATCGGTGATAGAATAGAACATGCATATCTGTTTGACGCTTTCAATAAAGCCGGTGTCAATATGGCTTTCGGAACCGACTGGACAGTGGAACCATTAAATCCAATGCTCGGACTCTACGCGGCTGTCACAAGAGAATTTCCCGAAGGGGGGCCGGAGGGTGGGTGGTTTCCTGAAGAAAAGATCAGTTTGGAAGAGGCCATCATGTTCTATACAATGGGCTCGGCATATGCCGAATTCCAGGAACATTGTAAAGGATCTATTCAAGTCGGCAAATTAGCAGATCTGGTGGTACTCGAAAAAAATCTTTTTGAGATTTCGCCAAAGGAAATACTAAACACGAAAGTCGACTTGACCATCCTTGGAGGAAAAATCGTCTTCGAGAGAAAATAATTGTTGTCTAGTCTGAAAGCTAATTACCTGGCGAGGAGGTCAGCATTGTTTAAGAAAAAAAATGTGACGCGATTGTTCGAGAGTCACCCGGCGATCTACGGATTGCTAAAAGATGCAAGAGGTCTCAGAGATGCAAGAAACAGCGTTCTGGGTTATATTTACGAGTTGAGGAGGCATCTCAGTCGTGAAAGTCATCGGGTGGAACCCATGGAATGGTCCCTGCAGAATCAAAGTCTCCTGGCATGCAGGAAAATATTTTCTTCCAGGAGTGAACGTTTAGCAAATTTTAGCGTTCTCAAAGTATTATGGACCCTCGCCCATGAGAAATGGGATGAATTGCCGGAAAATCTGAATGATGGTTTTTTCGATGAAATCATCCATCTCTTTAAAGGCATGCAGGGTAAAAGCGGTATTTATGATCATGAGGAGGTACCGCCTTTTATCCGCGAGAAAGGCCGGAAAGCTTCAATCCTCCGATCGGAACAGTTGGACATATTGGCAGCGCATTGTCAGAATACGATGCAGAAGTATCCTTCAGGACTGGACGATGATATCATTAAGATCCGGAGCAGAAACCAAAAACGTATCTTAAACCATTACAATGCAACCGAAGCGGATTGGAACGATTATAAATGGCATCTCCGTCACATCATTCGGGATTCGAAGCAATTGGAAGCGTTGGTGAATCTGGATGTGAAAGAGAAAGAGGCCATCGATCGGGCCAAAAAAGGAAAATTGCCCTTTGGAATTACGCCCTACTATGTCTCGTTGATGGACAAGGAATCTCATCGTAAACGGGACCATGCCGTTCGCGCTCAGGTGATTCCTCCATTGGACTACGTCGAAGCCATGCTGGCGCAAAAAGGAAAAAGGGATCATTCTTTTGATTTTATGCTGGAAAGTGAGACATCCCCTGTAGATCTCATCACGCGTCGGTATCCGCACATCGTTATTCTAAAACCTTACAATACATGCAGCCAAATCTGTGTCTACTGCCAACGAAATTGGGAAATTGAAGATGTATTGATGCCCACAGCCATGGCATCCAAGAAAAAGCTCGAAACCGCATTTCAATGGCTTGAGGAACATCCTGCTGTCAACGAAGTACTCATCACGGGCGGGGATCCACTGGTGTTGAGTGACAAACGCCTGGAAGCCATTTTATCCCGATTGGCCGAGATTGACCATATCACGCGAATACGGATCGGCTCGCGTACACCCGTTGTGCTTCCCCAACGAATAACAGAATCTCTCATGAGCATTATTGCAAAATATCGAATTCCCGGCAAACGCTCGATGGCCATCGTTACACATTTTGAACATCCGTACGAAATCACTCCGGAAGCCTTGAATGCCGTACAAAATTTCAAAATGCAGGGTATGTCCGTATACAACCAGGCCGTCTTTACCATCGAAAACAGCCGACGGTTTGAGCTCGCTGCTCTGCGCAGCACCTTGCGATTGATCGGCGTTGAACCTTATTACACCTTCAATACCAAGGGCAAAGAAGAAACCAAAAGCTATCGGGTCCCTTTGGCGCGCCTGCGCCAGGAAATCAAGGAAGAAGCCCGATTATTGCCCGGCCAGACCCGAACGGATGAGCCCGTATACAATGTTCCTGGATTGGGAAAAAACTATGTGCGAGCGCTTCAGCACCATTCCCTTCTCTCCATACTACCGGATGGCCGGCGAATACATGAGTTCCATCCATGGGAAAAAAATCTCTCCCTGGCCGACACTTATATAGACACCGATGTTTCCATCAGCAGCTATCTAAAAGAAATGAAAAGACGGGGTGAAAATCCCGAAGATTATCAATCCATTTGGTACTATTTCTAGTAGGCATTCACGTTGATTAAATTCGTGCCCATTCGTGGCAAAATCGACTTGAATATTTTTTTCCCTCAGGTGTTGAATAACATAGATAAAGTAACTTGAATGAGAGGCTCACCATGAACGAGAGCTATGCGATCAAGTTGTGTTTGAAACATCGTGATCCTGCAGGGTTTGAGTTTCTTGTTAAGAAATACAGGCGTGAAGCCTATTTCCATGCGAGAATGATATTGGGAAATGCAGAAGACGCGTTAGACGCATGTCAGGAATCGTTCACCAAGGCTTTTAATGCAATACCCAAATTGACCCAATTGGATGCTTTTTATCCCTGGTTTTACAGGATACTTCGGAACTGCTGTCTGAATATGATTCGAAAGAAAAAATCAGCAGGTAAATATCAAACCGAAGAACGCCATCACATGATGCTGGTAGATAATAAAACCAATCCTTCGGCGACGTTGGAAAAGAAGGAAGAGCAACGATTTATACGGAAAATTCTAAAACAATTGAGTCCTGAATTCAGAGAAATACTCGTTTTGAAATATTTACAGGACTTGCGCTATGCAGATATATCGGAATATTTGGGCATACCCCGGGGCACGGTGATGAGCCGTCTCTACTATGCCAGAAAAACATTTCGAGATAAATATCTTATTATGAATAAATCTGAGGAGAAGTCACGAAGGGAGGTGGCGATATGACTGACTGTAACAAGTACAAGGGTCTCTTAATGGGACTCATCGACGGAGAATTAACACCGGAAGAAACGGGAGAAGTCGATGCGCACCTCATAAAATGCAATTCTTGCCGGGAGGAATACGAACAGTTGCGGGAGACATCCGCCAAGATTGAGACTGTTTCTTTCAATGAACCCCAAGATGAAGTCCTGGAAAGACTCTGGAAAAGCCCCTACAGCCGGCTGACGCGGAATACAGGTCTGTTCTTTGTTTTCGCCGGATGGTTGAGCTTGATCATATACGGGTTGTATGAAGCGTTCCGGAGCAATGAAGAACCCCTGTTCCCCAAAATTGCCGTAGCAGCCATGATAATCGGATTTGTTTTCCTGTTACTCATGGTCATCAGAGAACGGATTCTAACTTACAGAACCGATCCATACAAGGAGGTGAGAAGATGATCATTTCAACGACTGATGAAATTCCAGGAAAAAAATCCGTGAAAATGCTGGGACTGGTCCGGGGCAATACGATTCGGGCACGTCATTTGGGAAAAGATATTATGGCCGGACTCAAGAATCTTGTGGGTGGGGAGATCTACGAGTACACGAAACTCATGGCCGAATCGCGGGAACAGGCTCTCGACCGAATGGCGGAAGAGGCCGAAAGATTAGGTGCCAATGCGATTGTGGGTGTTCGGTTTACGACTTCGATGATCATGGGTGCTGCAGCCGAGCTGTTGGCGTATGGAACCGCGGTTATCGTCGAAGATAAATAATTCACAAAAAGACGACGAAGACAATCTGTAAAATGGATCCAATCGTCGTTATAAAAAAATGAGAATCCCAATTCTCGCACTGAATATTCCCAGGAATGATCCGGCCATGACATCACTGGGATAGTGCACACCATTATACACTCTTGACACACTGATGATTAATGCCAGCATGTAAACCGGAATCAACAAAACAGGATAAAGGTGATTCAAGAGTGTGGCCATCACAAATGCACCCGCCGCATGCCCCGATGGAAAGCTGAATCGATCGAAAGCGGGCGTCAAATTCCGTATCTCAGGAATATTGATAAAGGGACGTTCGCGTCTGGTATTGTTTTTAAGCAATTTATGCGTCGTATGCTCAATGAGAAAGGACAGAAAACCGGCAGGAAGGATTAACCGGGTATTGGAATAATCAAATATCACGACAAATATAAAGATAAAGGGATAGGCATATCCATAACCGAAGTGGGAAAAAGCAAACATCATGCGATCCACGGGTCGCTTTCCGTTCAATTTGAATATTTTAAGACAAACGGATGCATCCCAGATATGTAGATGCATCAACATCTTCTTTAATACACCATTCACGCTTCCGGATTTACTCATTAATATAAAACACTCCATTTTGAATTGGCTATAAGATAACCGGCTCCAATGAAAAAAGCAAGTTCAAATTTAAAAATAACAACGCAATATCTATGCCGAAAAAGAATCGGATTCCCCGATACCCCTCATATCGAGGTGTCGAGGAATCCGAAGGGAGGGAAGGAGATAGAGGGAAAAAACAACTAACAATATGCTACCGAAGATTCGGCCCAATCTGACAGAAAATTGTTTCTGGCTACTGGATACTGGTTACTGGCTACTAGCTGCTTGCTACTGGTTGCTGGTAAAAGAAAAAATCATCTGAATGAATTTTTGACCAGTAGCCAGAAGCCAGTAACCAGCAACAAGGAGCTAGAGTATTTATTCTGCTTTACTCTGGTTCTGTTTCAACCGTTCTTCCAGTATCGGAATGAGCGCGCTATCCATTAAAAAATGTCCCACGCGTCCTAATTGATTTTTACGGCGTCTTCTGATTTTCTCATCTTCGGGCATGAGATTCCTCGCCAATACATCCTTCTGAAGATTGTAGCTAATTGATTCGGGGTTAAAAATCCCTCTACCTGCGATTCGAGACTCATCAGCTTCTCACCCCGCTCATCTTCGAGACCATGTTGAATCTCCTTCATCTGGCGGACACGATGTTTCAGATCCGCGGAAACTTCGTCTCCACTCATGAGCACTTCTTTAACATCCTTCAACACCTCTTCAAAATCCCTCTCTCTCTTTTTAAAGGCCTTCTCATACGCTTCCTGAACCTGATCCGCTTCGACTATAATATCGATGAGGGATTTTGTCTGTTCTGTCGTCAAATAGAGTCCATTGATGAGGTTGAGCAGAACAATTTCCTTGTTCAGTTCCCGGACCTTTTCTGTATCAGCAAAAACCATACGACCCCCCAAGGCCAGAAGGAGGAGGCAGATGCCGAATTGCATGCGATTTTTCTTCATATTGTACCTCCTGAACGTCGTTTATCCTGTATCCATTTTCAATAGAGTAAACGAAGGCGTTTTCTATTTATTGTGCGATGGAAGTGATCCACAATGTGGAAGGCTTTTAAAATAGACGACCGAATCGAAGTGGCCCGATTCGGTTCATGGGTGTCAGACTTGAACCCGACGGTAGTGACAGTGGGACACACGGATTTCCAGTAATATTACTGCCTATTGTAAAACAATAGCTTAGGACTGTTTAATTTGGACTTAAACTTGTTTTCTTTATATCTATTTGCACCCATTTGTATCCTTTTTAACAAATTTTGGGCACAATTTGGGCACAAAACGGATTTTAACCTAATGAAGTACTGTAATTGGATCGGTAAACAATTTTGAATTAGGTATTAATATCTTGTTCTCCTCATTCTGCAGTTCGG